>CALHWG010000096.1 GCA_938036745.1 uncultured bacterium | reverse complement strand
TTATTTTTATAAATCTTGCTGGCCCTTTTTATCAGCAATTTTTCTTGCTGCTATAATTACATTATCAATCAATGAAGCTACCGTAAGCGGACCAACACCGCCCTTTACCGGGGTAATTGTTAAGTCTTTTCGAAAATCACAAACTTCTTCAGCTACATCACCTTTAATTTTGCCATTTTCGCTTGCCGTTCCAGCATCAACAACCACAGCCTTATTTTTTAACATTTCTGAAGTTATTAAATTTGGCTTTCCAACAGCTGTAATTACCACGTCAAAATCTTTAAGCTGCTCTTTCATTTCTTTAGAATTGAATTCATCAAATTTCGAAACTGGCACACCAGAAGCCTCAAGTATTTTTGAAAGCGGTGCACCTACCAACTTACCTTGGCCAACAATAGCAACTTTTTTATTCTCTAAAGAAATATTATACCCTGCCAAAAGCCAATTTATCGCCTGAGCTGTAGCTGGCACAAAAACACCACCGTTCAAACCGTCAACATCTTTTTCTTTAGATATTTCCGATAAAATTTGCTCAGTTTCCTCTTTCGAAATCTTCCTACCATTTTCATCTTCAAGTGGAAGTTGAACGATAATTCCATGAATATTTTCATCAAGATTTGCTTTTTGAATTTCTTTTTTCATGAATTCAATAGCAACTTTTCGCCGCTCAACCTCAATTAGAATATCTTCACCATATTTTTCTTTAAGCCGCATATAAGTTTCAGTTACAGGATTTTTCGAAGAGTAAAAAATTACTAATTTTGGAAAAACCCGCCAGCTTTGCCGCAAAGCCCGCACTTGCTTAGCTTGACGCTCCTTAATAAAATCGCGGAGTTCTGCACCATTTAAAATTCTCATTCTTTTATTATACGCAAATATATTGAAAAATTCAATTTTTTAATATATAATTTAAAGTATAATCATTACAGAAGTTAATCAAAGAAAGGATTTTTGAATGTATAATTATAATAGTTACCACACATATGGGTACAGAAATTACAACCATAGCGCAGACGCTGAAGCTATTGCTGGGATATCTATTGCATTCTTTTTAATTTTCGCACTAGTTGCTGCAGTTATAGGATATGTTATCAGCTCTCTTCTTTACATGCTAATTTTTAAAAAGGCTGGAATCGACGCCAAAAAAGCTTGGATTCCTTTCTATAACAGATGGACGTTTTTCGAACTTGGTGGACAAGAAGGATGGAAATCTCTTTTAACTTTCGTTCCTTATGTCGGACTAATAATCTCATTTGTTTTTGAAGTTCTTGCAGTTATTGAAATTAGCAAAAAACTCGATAAATCACCTTACTGGTCTATTCTTTTCATATTTGTAGCCCCTATTTGGTTCTTAATTCTTGGTCTAGATAGTTCTCGTTGGAATGATATAGCCGGTAAAGAAAGCCTTGCAAAAGGAACTATCCTTGGTTATAAAATTGTGGAAGAAGAAAAGGGAGTAGAAGAAGAAAAAGCTCCTGAAGCTAAAGAAGAAAAAACAGAAGAATAATTCTTTTTTAAATCTTAAAACGACATTCAAATTAAGAATGTCGTTTTAATTTTTATTAAATCTCCAGCGGTTCTTGTTCAATTTTTAAGCCAAATTTTTCAAAAACCCTATCCTGAATCATCTCTCTCGCTTTAGCCAGCTCATCATAGTTTTTAGCTGAAATATTTGTTAAAACTAAAGCATTTTCTGGATGAACTTTTATTCCAAAAAATTCTTTCCCCTTCAAGCCTGTTTGCTCAATAAGCCAGCCAGTTGCAATTTTGTATTTTTCACCAACTTCAAAGAGTGGTACATTTTGATATTTTTTGCAAATCTCTGCAGCTTTCTCTTTCGAAATTATCACATTCTTGAAAAAACTCCCAGAATTTGGAATTTCTTCTGGATCTGGCAATTTTTTTGAACGAATCTCAACCACCGCGTTCATTACATCTTTCACTGTTAGATTTTCTTTATTTTTGCCAATATTCTCAAGTTTCTCCTTTAAAACCTTATATTCAGGCATTTCTGGTTTAGATTTTGAAAGCTTCAAATTCACCGAAACGATAAAATATTTTCCTTTAGCATCATTCTTAAAAATACTATCGCGGTAAGCGAATCCACATTCACTTTTTAATAAAGTTTTAATTTTACCAGTTGAGATTTCAAAAACTTTAACACTTTTCAAAATATCAGCAATTTCCTGGCCATATGCACCAACATTCTGGATTGGTAGAGCTCCAACTGTTCCAGGAATCATTGCCATTGCTTCACAACCACTAAAGCCTTTCGAAACTGCAAAGTTAACAAAATTATGCCAATTTTCACCAGATTTTATGCAGAATTCAGCACTTTCATTATTTTCAAAAACCTTTTCAAAACCTTTAATTTCATTTTTTATAACTATTCCTGCAAAGTTTTGATTCTTCACAATCGTGTTACTTCCGCCACCAAGAATAAAAATCGGCAAATTATTTTTTTCTGAAAACTTAATCGCGTTCTTAAAATCTTCAATATTTTTTACTACCGTAAAAAAATGAGCTTTTCCACTAATTTTCATAGTTGTAAGTTTGCCAAAATCAATATCTTGCTGAATTTTTAGGTTTTCGAAAATTATTTCCTTCATATAAATCAATTATATCATAAAAAAAATAAAAACCCGCCAAAAGCGAGAAAAACTGTGGTACACCCGGCAGGATTTGAACCTACAACCGCCTGGTTCGAAGCCAGGTACTCTATCCAGTTGAGCTACGGGTGCTTAATAACTAAATTATACCACACTTTTTTTATTTTGTGAAGACTATTTTTCAATAAATTTTAAAAGAAATCAAAAAAGTATCCGAATGATATTGTCAAACAGATACTTTTTTCTATCTATTTTTAATAAATTTTAAAATTTTGTATAAAGGAACACCGTTTAATGAGTTATTATAATCCATTTCTTCTGAAAAATTATAATCAGAAATTGGTGATTTTTTATCAGCACTGTTATATGGGGAAATTATAAAAAACTCTTTATTCTTCAAAAAACTACTATCATTCTCAATCTTTGACGTGTAATCAGCTCGAATCATATCACCAGAACGATAAATTGGGGGCTCGCCATAAAACCAAATTTTACTTTCACTATTGGAATATTGTGCTGCCGAATAATATAAAAATCCGCCAACAACAATTGCTGCATTATTTTTTTCATTTCGAACCTTTTCAATCGCTTGCCGAATTTCAGTAATTTCTCCACCATTTTTAGAAATACCCTTTTGTAAATTAAGCTGAAAAATTCCAAAAATATGCGAAAAAATAATCAAAATAATCAATAAAATTGAAACACTCTTTTTATTTTCAAAAAGTTTAACCGCAATAATTGCCATTAAAATTGACACAAAAACTTCAGCTATAAGTAAATATCTATCAACAAAAATTGAGCTAAATGGTGGTAAACTTGCGATATAAAGCAAAAATATAGGAATCACCGATACCGAAAAAATAAGCCAGAAAATACTACTATTAGTATCCATCAAGCGCCTACATATCATTGTAATTACAGTATATATAAGATAAATGTATAATGCATATCTTAAAATAGATGGCTCAATCATAAAGTTATTGATGTATGGTGGGGCAACAGAAATGATTTAACCGATGGACAGATTAAGACTTTAAAGTTGTATTATAGTCGTCAGGATACATA
>CALHWG010000095.1 GCA_938036745.1 uncultured bacterium | reverse complement strand
AGCGATACGAGTGAGCAGGCGCATGAACTCGATGAAAACCGCGAAAAAATACGGACGCGGCGAAAAACCCTCGACGAGAATCTTGAATCAACCCGCCGCGAGCAAACAGAGGCGAACGCTACGCTTACTATTTACTAAAAAATAATACCACTATAAGTGAAAAAATCGCCGATAGTCTTTTAAATTTGCATAAAAATGTTAAAAGTTGCCCTATAACTTTTGCATTGATATCAAAAGACGAAGAGATTTCACCACTTTATACTGATGAAACTCGCAATAAAAAACTAATTGCGGTCGTTGAGGAGCCACTAGATATTATCGCCCTTGAAAAAACAAAGCATTTTAACGGAACCTACCATGTTTTAGGCGGAGTTATTTCACCAATTAACGGAATCACGCCTGATCAATTACATATTCGCGAGCTTGCTGAAAGAATTTCGAAAGATAAAGTTCAAGAGATAATTATCGCAACAAACGCTAGCGTTGAAGGCGAAAGCACAGCACTTTATATTCAGAACTATTTACGCGAAAAAGGCTTCGAAAACTTAATAATTTCACGACTTGCACGCGGTCTGCCAGTAGGCGTTGATCTGGAATATGCCGACCAGATAACTTTAAGTCACGCCCTAGAAGGACGAAAGGCAATTTAATGAATTTCGAAAATACAAAAAAAATAGTTGAAAATGCAGAAAAAATTTGCGTTATTCAGGCTGAAAACCCTGATGGCGATAGCTTAGGGTCAGCTTTAGGATTAAAAGAAATTTTAAGCGAACTGGGTAAAGAAGTTAAACTTTTCTGTCCAGTTGATATACCTAAATATTTGCGATATTTTAAGGGATGGGATAGGGTGGAAAGTTCAATTTATGAAAAATTTGACCTTTTTATTATCGTCGATACAACCAGTAGTATTCTACTATCAAAAATAATTGAGGACCCGATTTATAAAAACTTGCTCGAAAAAACGCCAGTTTTAGTTATTGACCACCACACTGATGCAACACCGGATTTATTTTTTAAACACGAATTAATTTTAGAAGAGGCTAGCTCGGCAGGTGAATTAATTTTCGAAATTGTAAAAACAAATCGCTGGAAAATTAACGAAAATGCCGCACAAAATTTACTTGGGGCAATTTTTAGCGACACGCTTGGGCTCTCAACAAGCAATACTTCAGCCAGAACTTTTGAAGTTGCGGGCGAATTAACAAAACTTGGTGCAAATTCAGCCAAGCTTGAAGAGGATCGCCGTGAACTTTCGAAAAAAGCGCCTGAAATTTTAAAATATAAGGGAGAACTAATCCAGCGAATTGAATATTTTTTAGATGGAAAATTGGCAGTTGTGCATATTCCATGGAGCGAGATTAAAGAATATTCTGATAAGTATAACCCAAGTGTTTTGGTGATTGATGAAATGCGAATGGTTGAAGGAGTAGAGGCGTGTGTGGCTATAAAAACCTACCCAGACGGTAAATTGACAGGGAAAGTTCGGACAAATTCACCAATTGCGGCCAATATCGCTGGCTATTTTGGTGGCGGCGGTCATGCTTATGCTGCAGGTTTTCGAGTATATGAAAAATACGAAATCTTACATGAACTCATTACTTGCTGTGATAAAATTTTTCTAAATATGTAAAAAAATAACCTTACGGAACTATAATCTGTAAGGTTATTTTAAAGTCTGCTCGTTGCCGAAACAGACTAATTATTTCAAAAAATGGTGACCTCACGGGGAATTGAACCCCGATTGCAAGGATGAGAACCTTGTGTCCTAACCGTTAGACGATGAGGCCAATGTTATAATTTTACCAAATTCAACCAAAAAAGTCAATCATAGTTTTTAAAACAAAGACTATTGTATTTTAGGGTTACTTTTCATTTGCCTTATTTGAAATAATCTCAATCGCTTCGGTTAATAGATTCAGTTCTTTTAAAGAAATATCACTAAAGGTTTCTTTACACCATTTAACTAGAATTTGCTGCCGAATGTTCAGTTTTTCTTTACCCATTTTTGTAATTTCAATTTCACGAATTCGCTTATCTTTCTGTGAGTTTTTCTTTAAAATTAATTTTTTCTCTTCCATTTTAACTAAAACTCGCGAAATATAGGCCTTATCAACACCAATTTCTTTAGAGATTTCATCTTGCAGAGTAGAAGAATTATAAATTCTGGTTAAAATTGCAGCCTCAATAGCCGAAATATCATTTTTTGAAAGCTCGCGTGTTGCATATTTTTGTGCCGAGCGATAAATTGTATTAATTTTTTGCAATAAATCAAGAATCTTTTCTTCCATAAAATAAGTATACCAAATATTGTTGACTTTTACAACAATATTTTATACAATAGAGTAATCATTGATAAATACAACTATTTTATTAGGAGGAAGATGAAGAAATATTTTAGAAAAATAAAGCAAAATCGTGTGCTTCTAGCCACTTTATTTATAGTAAGTTTTATTCCTGTTATTTATGCTGGAACTTTTTTGGCATCAATCTGGGATCCTTATTCAAAAATCGAAAATCTAAAGATATCAGTAGTAAACGAAGATGAACCTGTCATTTTTAATGGTCAAAATATTGAACTTGGCAACAAAATTAGTGACAATCTTAAGAAATCAAGAACTTTAAACTGGCAGTTTACGGATTTAAAAACAGCCGAGAAAGATTTGACCGATGGCGACACTTTCATGATTGTATATATTCCAAAAGATTTTTCGAAAAATTCAGTTAGTTTTTTGGGAGAAAATCCACAAAAAGTAAATATTTCATTTAAGACAAATATTTCGAAAAGTAAATCTGGCGAAGTGATTTCAACCAACGCCGCACAAAAACTGAGCGAACAGGTTCGAGTGCAAATTAGTGAAAACTACAGTAAGATTTTACTTTCTCAACTTTCGAATGTTCAAAACGGTTTTTCGAAAGCAGCGAACGGTTCAGAACAAATCTCAAACGGGATTGGCAGTTTAGAGAATGGTTTAAATTCGGCAAATTCTGGAGCTATAAAACTAAAAAATGGCGCAGAAAAATTAAATTCAGCAAACCAGAAAATAGCCGAAGCGAGCAATAAACTTGCTTTTAGTGCAACTGAAATTTCAAACAAAACCAATCTTTTAAGCCAAAATAGCGAAAACTTACAAAAGGGATTGCAAGATTTTTCAGCCAAAAGTGAAGAATTTTCGAATGGTTTAAACACACTAAACTCTGCAATAAGCGATAATTCTGACGCAAAAAATCAAAGTGAACATTTATTGGAATTAAATCAAAAAGTAGCAAAAATGCACATTTTGGCTGAACGAACTAACGATCAGAATATTAAAAATCTTGCCGACGAGTTGGCGGTTTCGGCAAAAAATATTACCGCTGATGCCCAAAAAAATGCTAAAAAATCACAAAACTTACAAGCGCAATTTTCGAAAAAAATTGTTCCAGCCGCACAAAGCTTGGCGCAAAATTCACGCAAAATACAAAATTCGCATAATTTGATTCTATCGGGCGAAAGACAGCTTTCAACTGGAGCTGCGGCCTTCTCGACAAAAATGAACGAATTCAATGATAATGAACAAAAAATCACTGAAAGCACAGCTCAACTTTTGGGCGGAATCAATACTTTAAATTCAGGAATAAGCACACTAAATTCCGGCGCTGCAAAACTACAAGATGGTTCAAATCTATTAACTTCGCAACTTTCATCTGGCGCAGAAAAACTTTCGAAAATCAATTTCTCAGACGAGTCTGCTAAAAATATTGCAACACCTGTTAAAAGTGAAATTTCAAATAATTCTGGAGATGCAACATATGGAAAAGCAATGGCTCCATATTTCATCGCATTAGGTTTGTTTGTTGGGGCGATTTCGTTTAATATTGCGTTTCCGATCCAAAATAAGCCAAAAAAGAATTGTTCAGCGTTTAAATGGTGGCTTTCAAGGGTAGGGATTATGGCTGGCTTTGCTGGAGCTGAAGCTTTAGTTCTCACAATTATTTTTAGCTGGATATTCAATATTTCGCCTGCGGATATAAATTCTTTTGTTTTGAATTCTTATGTTTCGGCATTTTCATTCCTTTTGATTGTTCATGCATTAATGTTTGCTTTCGGCAGAGTTGGTCAGTTTATTTCAATCGTTTTCATGATTTTGCAGCTTGCAAGTAGCGGAGGAATGTTCCCAATTGCAACAACACCTCAAATTTTCCAAAACATGGCGCCATTTATGCCACTTTACTATTCGCTAACAGCTTTCAGACAAGCAATATTAGGCGGATTATCTCAACCAATTTTCGAAAGCTCCATCTTTAGTTTAATTATTTTTGGTTTAATTTTTAGTGTTATAAGCTTATTGGCATATTACGTTAAAATGAACTCTAACGAAAACAAAACTCTTTCTAGTAATAAAATTTAGTTTTGACTTTTTCTCAAAAAATTGTTATAATTAAAATGTTAATAATCAATGTTGGGAGGCGCAAGCCGTTACTACCACAGAAAGGATAAGAAAATGGCAAAGAAAAAAGCCGATCTTATAGAAGAAGCTAAAGCTCTTGGGCTTGAAGTTTCTGAAAAAATGACAATCGCTCAAATTAATGAAGCAATCAAAGTTACTAAAGCTGCCGAGATTGCAGAAGAAATTGTTGAGGCGGTTGAAACTGCAGAAGTACTAGAAGAAGTTGTTGAAGAAATTGCTGAAGAAAAATTCGCAAAAAGCGGAAAACGAAGCAAGAAACACGCCGAGGAAGTTGCTGAAAAAGAAGCAAAAGAAGCTCGAAAAGCTGCTGGCGACACAACTCCACTTGATGGTTCTGAAGTAGTTGTTAAAAAAGGTCCAAAACCAATTACACGACCACGAATTGAACGACGAGGTAAAAAATACCAAGAAGCTTCTAAAAAAGTTAAAAAAGATACTGTTTACAACCTAAACGAAGCTCTTAAACTTGCAACAGAGACTAACCCAACTAAATTTGACGCTTCAGTTGAAATTCATACTCGACTTGGCGTTGACCCACGACAAGCTGACCAAAATATTCGTTCAACAGTTATTCTACCAAACGGAACAGGTAAAGATGTGAAAGTTGCTGTGTTTGCTCCAGAAAATGAGCACAAAACTGCAAAAGCTGCTGGCGCAAATATTGTTGGTGATGAAGAATTCCTAAAACAACTCGATAAAGAAGAATTGAACTTCGATGTTCTCATCGCAACTCCAGCATATATGCCAAAACTTGGTAAATATGCACGACTTCTTGGCCCACGCGGATTGATGCCAAATCCAAAAGCTGGAACAGTTGCCGCTGATATTGCTAAAGCCGTTTCTGAAGCTAAAGCTGGTAAAGTTGAATACCGCGTAGACAAGCAAGCAATCGTTCACCTTTCAATTGGTAAAGTTTCATTCGGAGCAGAAAAACTTGAAGAAAACGCAAAAGCATTCTTTGATAGCCTTGCTTCACAAAAGCCATCTTCAATCAAAGGTGCTTACGTGAAAAGCGTTTCAATCGCAACTTCACAAGGCCCAAGCATTAAAACCGAAAATCCAATTGCTTAATTTTAAGCCTTTCGAAAAGCTCGCCCGTTCGGCGAGTTTTTCTTTTTGATTTCGAAAGCTAAATCTGATATAATAGTTTCAATATGCTAAAATTCTACAATACGCCAAATCGAAAACTTGAAGAATTTCACCCAATAAACCCAAAAAATGTTAAAATTTACACTTGCGGGCCAACAGTTTACGCCAGCCCACACATTGGCAACTGGGTAGCATTTATCTATTGGGATATTTTAGTTCGAACTTTACGCTTGAACGGTTATAATGTTACTCGCACGATGAATATCACTGATGTTGGACATTTAGTTAGCGATGAAGATGATGGCGAAGACAAACTAGAAAAAGGCGCAAAGCGAGAAGGAAAAACAGCTTGGAAAGTTGCCGAATTTTATACGGCAGAATTTTTGAATGGAATGCGAGAACTTAATTTAGTTAAACCCGAAAACCTTTCGAAAGCTACCGATTTTATTCCTGAACAAATTAAAATTATCGAAGAACTTTCGAAAAAAGGTTTTACCTATGAGACCAGTGATGGCATTTATTTTGATACAGCAAAATTTCCTCGTTATGCCAATTTTGCACATCTCGACTTAGATAATTTAAAAGCTGGCGCACGCGTAAATTTCAACCCTGAAAAGCGAAATTTAAGCGATTTTGCACTTTGGAAATGGTCGCCAGAAGGCCAAAAACGCGACATGGAGTGGGAATTTCGTGGAAGGATGGGTTTTCCTGGTTGGCATTTGGAATGCTCAGCGATTGCGATCAGTACTTTAGGCGAAACGATCGATATTCACACTGGCGGAATTGACCATATCCCAGTTCATCACACAGACGAGATTGCTCAAAGTGAAACTTTCACAGGCAAGACTTTTTCGAATTATTGGCTGCATTGTAATCATATGAAAAGTGAAGGGCAAAAAATTTCAAAATCACTTGGTAATGGCTTTAACCTTGAAGAACTGAAAGCTCGCGGATTTTCGCCAATAGATTTTAAAATGTTTGTTTTACAAAGCCAATATCAAACCGAAAGTAACTTTAATTTTGAAAGCCTTCAAGCAGCTAAGAATCGGCTCAAAAATTGGCAGAACGTTGCAAATATGCGTTGGCAAATTAAAGGAAGCGAAGGGGAAATTCCAAGCCTTGCTGCTAAAAATGCTATTCTTGAAGAAATTAATGAGAATCTTGACACGCCAAAAGCTTTAGCGAAAATTGATGAGGTTTTTAGTGAAGTAATTAAAGCAAACCCCGAAAAGCTAAATTAT
>CALHWG010000094.1 GCA_938036745.1 uncultured bacterium | reverse complement strand
TAAAATCATTGAAAACATAAGAATACTTGAGCGTTTTCTTTTTTCTTTTTTGCTTTCAATAGTTTTCAATTTTTGAGGTTCAATATTATCTAGCAGAACAATTACAATTGAAATTTTCGTAAAAACCGAAAAAGCAAAAAATACCACATCGAACATTGTTTGAAGAATCGTCTTCGAAAGTAAAAATCCCAGAAAAGGTTTAAAAATTCCCAAAATCCCAGCAATAATAAGCATAAGTAATAATCCTGCAAACATGAAGATAATTTCGAAAATACCAATTGGAATTAAAATTTGCGGCATCTTCTTTTTAGTAATCTTCCAGCTTTCTTTAATACTTTTCGAAAGCGACTCATCTTTTAAAATTGTGCGCGGTAGAGTAAAAATTAAGCGATAATTTATATAAAAAATCGCAAAAATTAAAATAAAATATAGCAAAGTTCCTGTTAGTGTTTTAGAAATTTCACCTGTAATAAATGCAGGAATTCGAAGTCGTTCAGTGATTGCGGTCGAAAGCCCAAGATTTTCGAGAGGTACCATTGAAATAAAATAAATTATAAAAAAGAAGACTTGAAAACCTATTAAACCTTTTAATTTCATGAAAGATTTTACTAAAGTGGTTTTTATCGAAAAAGATGAGCCTTCTCTTCTGGAATTAATAAAATTGATTAAAATAAAAAATTCCGCAAAGGTTAAAAATGCAACTAATAAAATATAAATTGCGCACAAAAATAAGCTTAATGGATTTGAAAAAATCAAATAAAAGTTATCTTTGGTTACATTTTCTTGGTTCGAAAACAATAAAATTAGTTTAAAGACCCAAAAAAGTAAGTTTACCCCAATCACCGACATCGCAAAATGCAAAACTGAAGCACCAATCAAAAGACCATATTTATTTTTATAGAAAAAATCCCAAGATTGTTTGAAGTTTTTTAGTAGTCTCATAATATTTATTTTCAAATTTTACCATATTTTATAATAAAAATAAAGCTTATTCTTGCCTCTCGCTTCTAAAAATGTTCAATATTACTCTATTTAGTCCATTGGAGGTACTTTTATGTTTAAATTATTTAAGACTAATAATATCGAAGTTCTATATAATTCTAAGAACAACGAGTTCAAAAAGAAAATCATAGAACAAATCATGAATTTGCAAATTCTCACGCGCAGGTCATATTCGCAAGAAGAATTTGACAGTAAGAAAGAGTGGTTTTTCATTCGTAAGAACGACGAAGTAACCACAGCGGTTGGGCTTAAAGAAATCAAAGTTGATAAAAAATCTATAAATGTTTACGCATTATCTGATTTTGTGAATGCTGCCACTGCCGCACCTAAAGCTAATAGCAATGAATTAACTGAGTTATTTTCGGAAGTTGTTAAATACGCTAAAAATGATTCGCAAATTGATTATTTAGTTTGTGCGATTCCACAAAAAATAAACGCTAGGCCACTCGCAAGAGCTGGCTTCAACGCCAAACTTTTCAAAAATAGCTATTTTTCGGGCATTATAAATGAATTGTCGAACTATATTATTCTCAATTCAGAAGAAAAACTTTCTAAAAGTGAAATCCTTGCCAAAATTCGCTCAGAGGAGCAATCTCGCAGGACGCTCTTCAAAAAAATGCCAAAATCTTTGGTTAGAGAACTTCGAATTATTCGTGAAAATAGAAAATTTATTGAAAAACATAAAGACCATCATGTATACTATGGCTTAATCGCCGGTATTAATGTTAAAAAATAATTTTCATCTCCCTCATTTTGAGGGTTTTTTCTTGTTTAAAAAACTGATATAATATAAACCATGAAACACATTCAAACAATTATTTTTCGAAACTTTATTTCCCCAATTTCAATTGCAATTTTTATTCTTGCAGGTGGGCTTTTGCTTGTTGGCGAAGTTCGTGATGCATGGTTTATTTCTTTTGTAATTCTAGTAAATTCCTTTATTGGAACAATTCAGGAGGTTCGTGCATATTTGACCCTTCGAAAAATTGAATTAATGAGTGCGCCCAGAGCAATGGTTTTTCGTGATGGAAAGCTTGAAGAAATTTTATTTACCGAGCTTCAAAATGGCGACAAGATTTTTCTAAAAACTGGCGATGAAATTCCCGCAGATGCAAAAATCACAAAATCGAATTCTTTCGAAGTTAATGAATCAATCCTAACAGGAGAAAGCGATGCAATTTCGAAAAGTGTTGGCGATAAAATTCTTTCGAGTTCAATCGTAGTTTCGGGTGAAGCTGAAGCTGAGGTTTTAGCTGTTGGTGAAAATACCGAAGCCGGTCAAATGGCAGCAAAACTCAAAAACTACAAACCGAAACTTACACCAATTCAACAAAAAATTTCGAAATTAATTTCAAGATTAAGCTGGTTTGCGCTCGCTCTAGCTATAGTGATTTGTGTGGTTTATTTCTTTATTTTTAAAGAAGACCCGACCACGATTTTAAAAACTATAACTTCCGCCGCAGTCGTTGTTGTTCCAGAAGGTCTATTGCTTGCAAGTTCGCTATTCTTTGCTTACGGTTCATTAAAATTACTCCAAGCTAAAGTTCTGCCACAAAAAATTTCTGCAATCGAAGATATGGCTCTATTGGAGGTTCTTGCAACAGATAAAACTGGAACATTAACCTCCCCTGAAATTGAGTTTAATTCTTGTGAAGTCATTAGTAAATACTTTTCGAAAGAAGAAATTGCGCAAATTCTAAATACTTTAAACTCAGAATCTGCCGAAAAAAATGCCACAGCTCAAGCTATTTTAAATGAATTTAAAGATAGTAAAAATCTTAAAATTATAGACTATATGGCTTTTTCAAGTTCGCGAAAGCTATCTGGAATGACTTTTTTTAACAATGATAAAGAAGAATCTATCGTTTTCGG
>CALHWG010000093.1 GCA_938036745.1 uncultured bacterium | reverse complement strand
AAATATTATTTTACGTGATACACCAAAAAAGAGTTTTTGGGAATATAAATAATAAAAATCAGCCTTCGAATTTGAGGCTGATTTTATTAGTTGTTTTTTAATTACCAATTTTCTTAAGAAGTTCAACAAATTTTTCTGAGTTTTCTTCACGCGTGCGGCGTTTTCGAGATTTTAATTGCTCTTGAACGAGAATTTTTATGCAAGCTGCTAAAGGAATTGCAAGTAGTGCTCCAAGTAGGCCAAAAGCATAAACACCGATTGTAAGAGCCACAAAAATTATTAGTGCCGAGAGCTGATTGTTTCGAGCTTGAATCATTGGTGAAATTACATTATTTTCAACTTGCTGGTAAATTAAGAAATAAATTAGGAAGAACAATCCCGCAGTTGGAGCATTTAATCCTAAAATTACAGCAGAAAGCAACCCAGCAATTGTAGCGCCGACCATAGGAATCATTCCAAAAATGAAGAGTAAAACTGCAATTGGTGGAACTAAAGCGATTGGCAATCCAAAAATTAACGCTAAAATTGCCGTCGCAATCGAACCACAAGTTGCACTAATTGAACAAATTGTAACAATGCTTGAAACATAGCCTGAAACTGTTCCATACATTCGCGAAAGAATCCTGCGGTGATCTTTTTCGAGCGTTTTATCTGTATAAAAAACTTTAAAGATTTTATCTATTAAGTCTGGTCCTTCAACGAGCATTAGAAACGCCATCGCAAGAATCATAAACAGAGAAATAAGCCAACCAACAATTGAAGCGATACTTCCAAAGAAGAAGTCGCCAAGCTTTGAAACTGAAGAATTAATTGATCGCGTAATTGAATCAACTGCTTGCGAAATCATTCCTTCAAGATGGTTTTCAACAATAAATCTGCGAACTCCAGATTCCTCACCAGTATAATTTTTCACAATTTGTGGTAAATCTTTTGAAAAATGCTTAACTTGGTCGGCGATAATCGGCGTAAGAAGAGAAATTAACGCACCCAAAATTAGAACAATTGTAAGATACGCAACTGCGGTCGCCGCCACGCGGTTTTTATTTGAACCGGGTAAAATTTTTGTGATTCTCGCTACTGGATCATTTAGAGCAAGGGCCAAAAAGGCCGCAATTATTATCATAATTAGAACGTCTTTTGCAACCCAAATTAATCCTGCAAAAATAATAAAACCAAAAATTACCAGCCAAAAGCGAATTAGTGTTTTTGTATCGATTTCAATTTTAACTTTCATAAAAATAATTATATCATATTTTTTAAGTTTTCGAAAGTTGGTTTTTGTGTTATACTATTATCTATGAAAAGTGAATTTTGGAATAAAATTATTGAATCAACTGGCGAAGAAAACGGTAAAAAACTACCATTTTTCTCGTTAGCGCCAATGGAAGCTGTGACTGATGTAGTTTTTCGACACGTAGTTTCGAAAGCGGCACGACCTGATATTTTTTATACCGAATTCACTAATTCTTCAAGTTTCGCCAGCCCAAAAGGAATCCATAGCACACGCGGGCGATTAACTTTCACACCAGACGAGCAACCAATTATTGCTCAAATTTGGGGTTCACGACCAGACGATATTAAATTTATGTGCGAAAAACTGCCAGAGCTTGGGTATCAAGCGATTGATATCAATATGGGTTGCCCAGATAAAGCCGTAATTAAAAGTGGTGGCGGAAGTGATTTAATTCGAAACCCTGAGCTTGCCGCCAAAATCATCAAAAACGCAAAAGCTAGCGGTTTGCCAATTTCGGTAAAAACGCGACTTGGTTTTTCTAAAGTGGAGGAGTGGAGAGGTTGGCTCAAATTTTTACTTGAACAAGAAATTTCAGTTTTAACGATTCATCTTCGAACAAAGAAAGAAATGAGTAAAGTTCCAGCGCATTTCGAATTGATTCCAGAAATCTTAGCACTACGCGATAAAATTGCGCCAGAAACCCTAATTCAAATTAATGGCGACATTAAAACTCGCGAGCAAGGCTTGGAACTTTGGCGAAAATTCCCAAAAATTGATGGAATTATGATTGGTCGTGGCGTTTTCGAAAATCCATTTTGTTTTGAAAAAAATCCACCAGAAGCTGCTCGAACTTCAAGTGACTATTTAGACCTGCTCGAACTTCAACTTAATTTATTCGAAAAATATTCTCGCGAGCTTGAAAAACGCCGATTCGAGCCTTTAAAGCGATTTTTTAAAATTTATGTGCGAGAATTTGCTGGTGCGAGCGAACTTCGGGCGAAACTGATGGAAACAAAATCAGTTGATGAAGTTCGTGAAATTTTAAAGGATTTTAGAAATGCCACGCAAAAATAATAAGCAGAAAGTGAAGTTTGAACGTTTCGAAATGCAGCTTTCAAGCTCAAAAAAGAAGAGATATGCTTCAAAATTTGAAGCTGAGAAAGCTGCAGATTATTTGATGACGATGGATTTTTCACTTGAACTTAAAGTTTATCAAGATTTAGATGGCGGATGGTATTTGACCAAGAAAATTTAATATTTTGTAAATTTTAATGATTTTTTAAGCTTTTTATGCTAAACTATATTTATGGATAAAAAAGTTATTGTTTACTCAACAAGCTGGTGTGGATTTTGCTCGGCCGAAAAAGACTGGCTTGAACACAATGGTGTAAAATTCGAAGCTAAAGATATTGAAGAAGATGCAGAAGCTCGCGATGAGCTCCTTGCAAAAATGGGTGGGGAATTCCGTGGCGTGCCAGTGACAGATATAAATGGCGAAATTGTACTCGGTTTTGATCGCGCAAAGCTTTCGAAATTACTTGATATTAAACGATTTTAAAAAGGCGTATCTACCGCCTTTTTTGTTTTACTATTTTCTGGATTTTTTTAGCGATTATCTCAAGAACTTTAATAATAGCAATAAATACTAAGCCAACCAAAACATCAAATATAAAAATCAATATGACAAGTATTGGCATTCGCAAGAAAGAATCTTTAAAACCACCAAATCTAGCATTAATAATATTATAAAACCTTACGTCAGCAATCCATGAAAGCAAATAGATTGAAAGCGTATTTTTCGAAATAAATCGAACAACCGTATTAAAGACTTTATTTCTAATAGTAATTTTTGAATTTAAGATAGTTAAAAATAAAAGTGTTGAAACAAGAACAATACCTATAAACCCCCATTCTGGACAAAAGGTTTTAGAGGAAACAATTCGAACCAATAAAGTATTAAAAATAATTGCAAAGAATAAACTAATTTTATATTTATTTTTAATTTTATGGTTTTTAGTTTCGCCGTATTTTCGGATAAATATACCAATAAAATAGTATAAAAATGGCCAAATAACTACCCAGTGATTTGGTATAACTTTCCGTAGATAATCAGGAATTCTCATTCCCAAAAAACTATCAAACACCGCCAATGTCATTGGAACAGTAACTAAAAATAAACATCCGCTTATTGCTAGCAGTTGATTTTTCTTGGTTTTTAAGCTCTCGAAAGTCGCATTTAGCATTGGTGACATTAGATATAAGCCAATATACATATTTACGTACCAGCTATAATGGTTAAAAGTGAAGAGATTCTCAAAGAACACACGAATAAGCCCAAAACCATGAGCCTGTTTATCTGTAATCGTTAGAACTGTAACCGCCGCGGCATAATATCCAACCACTCGCAATAAATTTGTGAAAAATTTTTTGTTATATTTGGCATTTTTCATTAAATATCCAGTTGTAATCAAAAACAATGGAACGCAAGTCATCGCAACACTCCAAATAGAGGTTGCAAAGAGTATAAACAGCGACCCCGACGGTAAACCATAATAGCCCGTTCTATTAAAAAAATGAACAAGCACAACTAAAAATACAGCTAAAACTTTAATTAGGTCAATATTGATATTTCGCTTTTGATTTTTTTTGTTCATATTATCAAATATTATATCATTATCTAGCTTAAAATAATAGCATTAATTTTCACCAATCATAGCTATAGTAAAATCTTTTTGCGTCGATTTCATTACTTTTCGAAAATAATCATCATGGCTCACAAAAATAATCGCACCCGAATAATTCTTCAAAGCCCGTTCAAGCTCTTCAATACTTGGTAGATCCAAATGCGAAGTCGGCTCATCTAAAATCAAAATTTGCGGCTCATTCGAAAGCATTTTAGCTGTATTTTTAGTT
>CALHWG010000092.1 GCA_938036745.1 uncultured bacterium | reverse complement strand
TGGTTCATAATGTAGCTCATTATCCTTTTCGAAATTTACCCAATCTTTATTAACATACGGCAGATTTGCTGTAATTATTGTTATTTTTGAAAGAATTTCTGACGGTATTTGGCTTAAAAGATCACTTTCGAAAAGCTTAATTTCACTTTCAAGGATTTTAACAGCGTTTAGATTCGCCACAGAAAGTGTTTGAAGTGAAATATCGCTCGCAAAAAAATCAATATTTTCGCCAAGTTCAGCTTTTAGAGTGATTGGAATTATTCCAGAACCTGTACCAACATCTAAAATTTTATCACCTTTTTTGGTAATTTTTTTAGTAATTTCAATTAGGGTTTCAGTTTCTGGGCGAGGAACTAGTACATTTTCGTTCACGAAAAAAGTTCTTCCAAAAAACTCTTTTTCTCGAAAAATATAAGCGAGTGGAATCCTCTTTAGGCGCTTATTTAAAAAATTATTTGCGTGAAAAACCAGAGTTTTCGAAAGCTTTTTTTGCGGATTTGCATGTAAAAAAGTTCGTTCAACTTTTAGAACATTTGCTAAAATTAGCTCAGCATCAAGTTGTGAACTTTCAATTTTAGCATTTCTAAGTTTTTGCGCTGATTTTTTCAGCCAAGATTCAATAGTCTCTCGCATAAATTAGTTATTTTCTGAAGCGTTAGCGGCCAAGAATTCAAGTTCGGCAGCTCGCAAGTGTTCAACAATATCTGAAATTTGCCCATTCATTGCGGCTGGAATATTGCTTCTTGAAAAGCCAATACGGTGGTCGGTGATGCGATCTTGCGGGAAGTTGTAAGTTCGAATCTTTTCGGAGCGATCGCCAGAACCAATTAAGCTACGGCGTTCGGCGGTAAGTTTGGCGTTTTCTTCATCAATTTTGGCTTGAAGCAGGCGCGCGCGCAAAATTCCGAGGGCTTTTTCCTTGTTCTTAATTTGTGATTTTTCATCTTGGTTTGTAACCACCATTCCAGTCGGGATGTGAGTGATTCGCACGGCGGAATCGGTTGTGTTCACGCTTTGGCCACCATGACCGCCCGAACGATAAACGTCAATTCGTAAATCATTCGGATTGATTTCAATATCAGCTTCTTCGGCCTCAGGCAAAACTGCCACTGTTACAGTTGAGGTGTGGATTCTACCTTGAGATTCGGTAGCGGGAATACGCTGAACTCGATGAACACCACTTTCGAATTTTAATTTTGAGTAGGGAGCATCACCTTTTACTCCAAAAACAACTTCAGCAAATCCACCAGCCCATTCTGGGCCGCTCGCATCGCCTCCAGCACACT
>CALHWG010000091.1 GCA_938036745.1 uncultured bacterium | reverse complement strand
TAATATAATCATAGCAACAATAATAAAAGACCTCTTAAATCTTAGTAAAAGAGGTCTTTTATCTTATTTACTCTATTTAATAGTTTTTCTAATAACAATTATAGAAATCAGAGAAAGTGCAGCACCACCTATAAAAAGTAAATTTTTAACAAAATTATTTTCGAAACCTGTGTTTGGTGCACTAATATTTTCTTTTGGCTTCTTATCTTCTTTTACTGGGTTCGAAGGTTTTTCAGGTGCAGGAACGCTTTTCTTTTTATAAACAAAAGTTACAATCTTTACACCTTCTTCAACTTTTCCAGTTTTAGGTGATGAGTTTTTAAACAGTTCCGCTTTTTCGAATCCTTCGAATTGCTTTTCTTCAGCAGTATAGTCTGTGCCTACTTGAACTTTATTCGCTAACAAAACTTCAGGAGCAAGGCTTGTGCCGTTTTCATCTTGATAGCGCACAATCACAGATCCACGCTTTTTAATATCTGCGTAAGATTTCATTTTTGTGCCGTTTATAACACCTGTAGCTGATTTATCTAGAGAAAAATACTTATCATCGCCTCGGTAAATTTCTGTAGTTGCAGAAATTGGATTTAATTTCCCTTCGCTATAGTTAACTGTTTTTTCGCTAGTGTCCAAAATAGCCAATCTTGGCATAAATTGATAAAAAGCTTTATCATCAGCAATCTCTACGATCTGGTATACTAACTCATGGCTTGAATTTTTTATAACTTTATACTTTAAGTTTATACCAGTTTTGAGCAAGACGCCTTTTGAAGTAGCATTATCACCATAGTTAGAATATAGTTCTTGAGTATTTGCAGTACCAACTGCCCCCTCTTTCGGATTCAATTTCGTATCAAACGCAGCACCAGAAGATTGTGGTAATTTCATCTTAACAATGTCGCCTGGTTTAATGTGTTTAGGATTATTTTTATCTGATTGTCGTATTCCAAAATCAAAAATACTTCCATCTACATTTTCACCGTCTTTACTGCTAGCTAGAAAAGTATTTATCCTAAAATCAACCTCAGGAGAAATCTTATTTACACCACTAATTGTACCAGTTTTATGCGCAATCTCTTTATTGTTTACTTTTACAGAATGCTCAATATTATATTTATGGTTAACCCAAGCAGCATAATTATAAGCTACAATATCTATAGACAACTCCATGTTAGCGAACTTTTTAGCCTGATCATTAAAAATTAACCTATATTCTGAATCTCTAGCAGTACTCTTTTCTGGAATGATATTTTCTGCTTCAGGATGCCCCTTAATAGATCTTCTAGAAAATTCATCAACGTTATTTTTAGCTTTAATGAACTTAATCTTGCCGATAATTGTATCTTTGTAACGAATATCTCTATCTTCCAGCCAAGCATCGTTAAGACTCTCAAATTTAAGATCAACATAGTCACCAGCATTAATATTCTGCCCATTTTTAATATTTATATTAACCTTAGTATTAGTCCGATTATACGTACCACCTGATTGAAGTTCTTGGATATCTCCCGTTGCATCAACATCAATTTTCTTTGCTGTGTCGGCAAACGCAGGTTGAGCCAAAAACATAGCACAAACAGCACCCATAAAAGCATAAACTGCTATTTTGTTCTTAAACATTTCTCTCCCTTTATTTTTTACTGCTTATGCTTAAAATTATAACTATTTATGCATAAAAAGTCAAGACTTTAAAAATCACAAAAATAAAACTCCACTGTTATTAGTGGAGATTTATTGTAAGTGCATTATTTATTATTCGTTAACACCAAGTTCGATGCGTGAGAACTGTCGGATAACAATGTTTTCACCGAGCTTAGCGATTGCTTCTTTCAAGAATTGTTCAACAGATTTGCTGTCGTCCATAATGTAAGTTTGTGAAAGAAGAACTTTTTCAGCAAAGTATTTTTTCACTTGGCCGTCAACAATTTTGGCCGCAATTTCAGCTGGTTTTCCTTCTTTCAAAACTCGCTCTTCAGCTTCAGCTTTAACGCGAGCAATTTCTTCAGCTGGAATATCAGCTTCAGTAGCATAAACTGGCGCCATAGCAGCGATTTGCATAGCAATTTGGTGTGCGAAGTTTTTGAAATCTTCAGTTCGCGCAACGAAATCAGTTTCACAGTTAACTTCAACAATTACACCGATTCGGCCACCGTGAACGTAAGCCTCAACCAAACCTTCACGAGCTTCGCGGTCACCTTTTTTCTCAGCCTTCGTTAGACCTTTTTTGCGAAGAGCTTCAAGAGCTTTGTCAAAATCGCCTTCAGCTTCAACAAGGGCTTTTTTGGCGTCGGTTAAACCAAGACCTGTCAATTCTTTAAGTTTTTTAATTTCTTCAACAGAAACAGCCATTTTTATCCTTTCGAATTTAAGAATTATTTATCAGTTTTAGCTTCTTTAATAGCTTCAATTACATAATCCAACAGCAATTTAACACCTTTAATAGCGTCGTCATTTGCTGGAATTACATAATCAATTCCATCTGGATTTACGTTTGTATCAACAATCGCAACTACTGGAATATTCAAAGTTTTAGCTTCACGAATTGCGTTTGCATCAGCAATCGCATCAGTTACAAACAAAA
>CALHWG010000090.1 GCA_938036745.1 uncultured bacterium | reverse complement strand
TCCTCAAGATTTTCCACCTCTTTAAGTTTTGCTAACACTTCTTCTTTCAAGTGTGCCAATTTGTCTAACATTTTTCCTCCTGTTTTGCTTAACTTTTCTATATTTTTACCATAAAAATTTATGTTTTTATTATATCACACTTTAAATATATTAAAAAGTTTAAATTTCCCAAAATGAAAATAGGCATTGAATAAAATTGAAAAAAATGCTATAATAGTTTCATATAAAAAACAATCACGAGGTTTTTAAAAAATGGGAAAAGAAAGTTCTAATCTTTATTGACTAGAACTTTTTTTTTGTGATATACTTTTAAAGTTAATCAAGATTCGCAACCTTGATTGATAAATCCTCGTGATTGGAGGTGGTAACGATGGATTAATCAAGACTGGGCTATTTTGCTGGTTATAATCGTTCTATTTTTGATTTTTAGCCATCAAAGATAGTCGGCACTTGATAATCTCCTTTCTGCCTTATACTCACTGGTTCATCTGTTAGCCAGTGGATTTTATTGTTTTTTGATATTTTGATTAATAAAAAAGACATAATAATGAAATACTCTTCAAAATTATGTCTTTATATTATTTGGAATGAAGTCAACGATGACTTAAATTATTTTAATATTTTCACTTTTTCGAAAGTTGATAAGGTTTTCAAAAAAGTGCCTCATATTTTTCGAAACAGCATTTTCGAAAAATGTCTTTACCTTTCTAGCTGAAATAACCAACACACAGGTTCATTCACTAGAAAGAGGAAACTCACTAGATATTTTAGCAGATTTCGAAACAAAATGCAAGCGTTTCAGACTAATAAATCAGGTTATATAATTAAAACATATTTGATTGGAGAACATCATCTGTGGCTATTTTAAGATTTTCTAAAATAAAGACCCGAGCAAGACTCGGGAGAAAATTACTGGAGGGTTATTTTTTTAAGCTTACTAATAAAATTAGTAAGCTTTCCGTTTGCTTTGAGAAATGTACTTTTTGAGTTGAAGGCATTTAACTCAAAATCATTTCTCTCATCTATTTTGCCTTTCTCAATGGTTAGGATAGTATGGCGCTGGTTTTTTAATATTTCTAATTTAATATTGTCCTGCATACTGATCCCAATCTGACCCCCTAAACATTCGATTAAAACATAAATTGCTCGTGAAGAGTTTTTATGTAGAAAAGCTTCTGTTCGAAAAACATTTGGCTCTTCGAAAGATACAAATGGTATACTTTCAATATCCGAAAATCCAGCCTCCAATAGTAGATTTTCCACATTTTCTTGCGTGAAAATTAAACCATTCATTTTTAAAACCTCCGTGAAAAGAACTAGATTTTAATTATATACTTAAAGAGTGAAAAAATCAAGAAAAAACCCAGCTTTTTGCTGGGATAATAAAAATTATTTCGCAAATCTTCCTCTGCGGTGATCGAGCTTATCTTCAAGATCTTCGAAAAACAAGTTGGCCTTACTCTTACACTCTCGAAAGAGGTTAACTTGGCTTTGGTTGCCAAAAACCAAACCATCCTTTTTTTCGCTTGTGACGATATATTTTGGAAAATAAGTATATGTCACAGAAATGCAGTTTGCATTTTCGGGAACTCGTTCATCAATAACCTTAGGACAGGCTGATAAACTTACCATATTGCCGATATGACTAACGGTAATTATTGACGAATTACCTCTTTCATCATAAAGCTTTGCGCGTATTGAAATAATTGCATTTCCTTCGGTTGGTGCTAAAATTTCCACCGACTGAAAACCTACACCCTGAAGCGTATCTAACAAAAACTCTTTCGAGAAGCAATTCTCGCGATATAGCTTTCGATTCGCTTCATCTGTACTAAAAATTGATTTAATACAACAATGCAACATTGACAAAAATGACATATTGATATACCTCTTTGTAAAATACTTAAACTTAAACTATAAAGTTTAAATTTAGCTTCAATATTCTACCATAAAAATATAAAAATGTCAATGTTAAATGACGATTCCGCCGCCCAAACAAACTTCACCAGAATAAAATACAACACTTTGACCACTAGTAATTGCGCGCTGTTCATCTTGCAATTCAATTTTTGCCGAATTATCACTTTCAAAAAAGATTTTTGCATTCACAAGTGGTGCACGATGGCGGATTCGAACTTGAATTTCTGCCCCATTTTTAACTTTTTTATTGATCCAGTGAAGTGCTGAAACTTTGATTTTATTAGACCAAAGTTCGCCGTTATTGATGTCAGTTGTTACAAAAACTTCGTTAGTTTTCATATTTTTACCGCAAACATAAAATGGCAGTCCGCCACCAATATTCAAACCGTGGCGCTGGCCTAAAGTGTAAAAAATCGCACCATCATGCCAACCAAGAACTTCACCCGTATTTTTGTTGATAATTTTTCCTGGTTTTTGCTCGGGAATGAATTGTTTTAAAAAGTCGCGAATTCCAATTTTTCCAACAAAGCAAATTCCTTGTGAATCTTTTTTTCGAGCAGTAAAAAGCCCGCGCTCTTTCGCCATTTCGCGCACTTCAGGTTTAGTAAATTTACCAAGTGGAAACAATGATGCTTTGCAAGTGGAAATAGTACATTTTCTAACTGCTCATGAGATAATTTACATAAAAAATAAGTTTGGTCTTTATTTTCATCTTTTGCGCGAAGTAGCTCGCCTTTTCTGTTTTTTGAAAGGTTGAAATTTTCGTCAGAATTTTCAGTAAAAGCATTCCGAACGCCAGCGTAATGACCTGTTGCAATTAGATCGGCTCCATCTTCAAGTGCGGCCTCTAAGAAAAGCTTAAATTTTACTTCTTGGTTGCACATGATATCGGGGTTTGGTGTGCGGCCAATTTCGTATTCATCAAGCATATATTGAACAACTTTTTCGCGGTAGTGTTTTTCGAAATCAAAAACTTTAAAATCAATGCCCAGCTGAACCGCAACTCTTTTTGCGTCGGCCAAATCTTCTGCCCAAGGGCATTTCATTCCTGGTAAATCTTGCGTCCAGTTTTTCATATAAACGCCCACAACGTTATATCCTTGTTCTTTTAAAAGCGCTGCCGTTAAAGATGAATCCACGCCGCCACTCATTCCAACATATACTTTAATTTTTGAATTATCCATTTATTCTCCTATATAAAATCTAAAAATTCCAAAAAGCTCGCTCATCGAGAGATACCAACCGCGTGAATTTGTCCACCAAAATCCATTCCAATCTGGATCATTCAAAACTGGTGCCGAAATCACCTCCACGTCTGAACCTTCTAAAGCCTTTTCGAATTCGAGTCTTGCTCGAGTTTGATGATATTTTGAAGTGGTTAGAATTACGCGCTTATAGCCATTTTGCTTAATTATTTTTGCAGTAAATTGTGCATTTTGGTGAGTGTTTTGAGCTTTTTCTTCGAGCAAAATTTCTTCTTCTAAAACTCCTTGTTTTCGGGCTAAAATAGCCATTTGGCGCGCATCGCTTAGAACTTTAGGATTAGA
>CALHWG010000089.1 GCA_938036745.1 uncultured bacterium | reverse complement strand
AGGTGCTCTAACCAGCTGAGCTACTGGCCCAATATTCACATTATAGCATATTTAATTATGAAAAAAAAGACTTTTTGATTATTTTTTTGGCTGAATTTTATAAATATAATGTGCGCCTGATATTCTAAAAGGTTTTAAGTTTTTAATTTCGAAACCATAGCTAATAAAAAGTAGAGGTATTTTTTGAAAATTTGCCTGAATTTGAGCAAGTTTTAGCATTTTTTCAATCCTCTCGGAGTGGCCAAAAGTATAGAATATGGTAATATTTGAAATTGGGAAGGCTCTCCAAAAATTTTTAAGATAAATTTGGCAGTTTTGTTGTTTTCGAAGTTTAATTTTTGAAATTAAAACCAGAAAAGGGTTAATTTCAAAACCGATAGCTTTTGCGTTAAAATTATTTGCAACTTTTAAAACAACCCCATCACCAGAACCGATATCTACGAGTATATCTTCTTTAGAAAGATTTATTGTTTCGAACAGTCTGAAAAGATCTGATTTATGTGTTGGGACATATGGTGCACCAAAAAATATAGTTAAAAGAAAAGCTGCAATAATTATGCCGAGAATAAATGATATTGAGTAAAAGATAATTTCCATAAAATAAAATAATTTGGTACCCCCGGTAGGACTCGAACCTACGGCCAGGAGGGTAGAAACCTCTTACTCTAATCCACTGAGCTACGGGGGCGTACCTAAAACAATTATATCAAGTTTTTTTAAAAAAGTCTATATGATTATTTTCTGAAAGCAAAAACCTCCAGAAAATGGAGGCTTGTGCTAAAACAAAAAAGATCAAATGGTGCGGGCGGAGAGAATCGAACTCTCATCACTTGCTTGGAAGGCAGGTATATTAGCCGTTATACGACGCCCGCATGAGATTATTATAACAAACATTTTTTATAAAAGCAAGACTTTTTTGAAAAAATAATGTGTTTATGCTAATATAGTATTATGAAATTAAATGATTATGTTGTAAAATCAAGTCTTGAAGAAGTTTCTCATTCTAGCGGATACGCTAAAGCTCAGTCTGGTGGAAGAATTGGTGCTGCAAGCTCACAAAGTTTTGCGCAGCGCCAAGCGATTGATTATCGAAATTCGAAAGTGCGCTCATATCGAGATTCTCAACTTGGTCAATTAAGAATGGCACAAAAAACTAAAATGGAAAGTTCAAGATCGGCTCTTGATCAGATTAGAGTCAAAAGAGAAGAAAGGGCTTCAAATTATTTGCAGCAAAACTTAAATAGGCAAAAAAATACACTTTCGAATGGTCAAATTGATCAATCAACAAAAATAAGAATGACGAAAAGTGGTTTTGGTGAGGTTCAACAAACTGGAATGGCGGGTTTTTACGGTTCGCAAACTCCAAGCTCTCAAAATGTTGCGCGAAGTTTTCGCCCACAAATTAAGCCGAAATTTTAAAGCTTGATTTTCAGGTTTTTATGTGTTAAAATGGTTGAAGTTATGGCGGATGTAGCTCAGCTGGTTAGAGCGCTGGTTTGTGGCACCGGAGGCCGTGGGTTCGAACCCCATCATTCGCCCCAATTGAAATTGAGCTTAGAGCTCTTTTTTATTTGACCAAAATTTAAAAGTGTGATATAATATCAGATAGATTTTTTGTCAAGGAGGAATGAAAATGGCTAAATTTAAATTGAACCTTACAGAGTTGAAATTGTCACACTAATTCAATAATGATTTCAACGAAACCCTAGATGAGTTTTTGATATACCATCCGAGTTTTTGTAAAAGTGTGGTACAAAAAAGCACCGATAAAATTATAAGTGCAATCAAAGAATCGTTGGTTGAGGCTGCGGAATTCCTACTTCAAGATGATTATAGAGAAGAAAGTGTAGATGTCGATGTTGAGATTTATACGATTTTCGAAATTTTGAGTGGTGAAGAACCAACAGGGATCTCTTGTGTCAAATTTAACTTGAAGTTTATTTATTTTCTTGTTAAAAAACTTGAAGATAAATCGACATTCGAGTTTCCTGCTGCGAACTCGATTCTTGAAAATGCGATAAATTATCGCGAATTACACAAAGGATTCAACAATTGAATAACTCCCGATTTTCGGGAGTCTTTTAAATTATGAAAATAAAGTTTCGATCTTTGCGCCGAGTGAATTTAATCTTTCTGCAAAATCTTCGTAGCCGCGATTGATATTATAAACATCTCGCAAGGTTGAGACTCCTGGTGCGGCAAGCATTGCGATCAAAACTACAACACTTGGGCGAAGGGCGCTTGGTGCAATAACGTCTGCAGGTTTCCATTTTGTTGGGCCAGAAATATAAACACGATGTGGATCAACAAGTTTAATTTTAGCGTTTAATTTTGAAAGCTCAGTGAAGTAAATTGCACGGTTTTCGTAGCTCCAGTCATGAATCAAAGTTCGACCTT
>CALHWG010000088.1 GCA_938036745.1 uncultured bacterium | reverse complement strand
GGGCGACCCATCAAATCTTTGATTCCACCGTATTTTGTATTTAAAGCTTCAATTTCTTCAGCATATCGTTGAACTTCAAGCTTAGAATATCGTTTTGCGAGTTCACCGGTAGCCATTCGTTTTTCAAGAGTTTTCAATTTCTTGATTTGCTGATTTACAGTTGCTGAGTTTGTAAGCATTCCGCCAACCCATCGTTCAACAACATATGGTTGTTTTACGCTTTCGGCAGCTTCACGAACAGCTTCTTTAACTTGTTTTTTAGTTCCAACAAAAAGAACTTTTCGGCCAGATTCAACAGCTTTAGTAATAGCTGGAAGAGCTTTTTCAAGACCTTCAACAGTTTTAGTTAGATCGATAATGTGGCTATCTTGACGCTTACTGTGAATGTATGGCGCCATTTTTGGGTGCCAGCGTGAAGTTTTGTGACCAAAATGAACGCCAGCTTCAAGCAACTGCTTGATGTCAACTTTTACAGACATTTTTAACTCCTTTGTCTTCATTTTTAGGGATAATTTCGAAAAACTCTCGAAAGGAATTCTCCCAAAAATTGTTTCATTAATTTATATTACTGTTTAATTTTATCATAAAAAAATATATAAATCAAGAAAACCGCCAACAAATACGGTTTTCTTATTGAAGCACTAAATTCGTTTGATAACGAATAAAGAAGATATCGTAAGAAGTATTGCCCAAGAAACAAAGATGATCGCTAATTTAGCATCTCCTGCTAAAAATCCAGTTGATGGAGCTGATAGTGAAGCCGGCAGAGATTGCTTTTCTAGCTCAGTGCTCCTAATAATAGGCTTTTCAATAGTATTCTTATCAGTTTCTTTTTTTACATTACCCTTATCACCTTTAGGGGCTGGCATTTTAGCTTCAATTTGCGATAACAACTCATCAGCCAGAGTTGTCAATATACCGGCAAAATCCTGCCTTAGAGCAAAATCTTCGCCATATTGTTGATCCATTTCGGTAATAAATTTTTCAACTTCATTCTTAATAGCCGCAGCTTGCTCGTAGGATTTTTCAATATCTTTTTCATCAAGAACTTTATCTTTTCTATCTACAATTTTAGTTATAAATTCGCTTTCTTTATCCAAAGCCTCAATAGTGCGGTCAATTCTAGATTGAAGCTTTGTAAGTTCTTCAGATTTCTGGTAATTTTGATCTCCGTTTTTAACCTGTTCATTCATCTTGTTGATCTCAGCATTAACTATCTTATTTATATTTTCGAAATAAATAGTTTTCTCTTCTAACGCAGCAAGATATCTCTTAGCTTGAACTTCGGCCATATTACGTAAATTATTATCTTTATTTTTGATAGCTTTAGAAACTTTTTCCTCAAAATTAGCCAAGAAACCGCTATGGCTATTAAGATATAAAGAATTTTCGTCAATTTTATCTTTTAAGTCTTGAATAGGGTTCTTGGCAAATGTTCTTGTTCCTGTAAAAAAGCTAAACATAGCAATAAGCAAAAATCCAATTATTATTTTTTTATACACAAAACTCCTTTTACTACTTTTTAAGTATATACTATTTGCCTTGATAATACAAGCTAACCTTAACCATCTTCGAAATATATTCAAAAAAGAAAAGAGGCTTTCACCTCTTTTCCGTTTTTCTAGTTATTAGGTTAAAACTTCTTTCGAATAACAACTGCACTACTAATCAAAGTTAAAATAATATAATTTAACGCAAGGAATGCATTAGAATTCTGTTTTTCTGCACCAGTGTTTGGAGCTGTAAGACCTTTAAAGTTAAGTTTTGCAATTTGCTTATCAACTTTACCGAATCGTTCATTTAAGTTATTTTCGATTCGTGAAGCTAAATCAGCTATTTTTGAATTAGTATATTCATTAGCTCGTTTTTCAGCTTCTAGAGATTCTGTTTTAATTTTCTTGAGAAGTTCGTCAATTTCTGCCCAAATTTCAGAAATAGATTCCCAAATATTTTCAACTTCAGCATCTAGATCTTCAAAATCAGCTTTTAGATTACCAAGTTCTGATTCAAGGTTATTGATCTTTCCGTCAAGCTCAGTTTTAAAACTATCAATCTTATTGTCAAGCTCTGAAACAGAATTTCGCAAAGATGCTAATTCAGCGTTCAAAGCTTTAATCTCGTCATCCTGAGAATCATTTTTAGCTTCCAACTCAGCAATTTTATTTTCAAGATTATTAATTTTAGCCGTAAATTGAGTTTTTGCTTCTTTAATTTGAGCTTCAACTTCAGCTCTATTGGCCTCAATATACCTCAAAACGCCAGCTTTTTCTTGGTCGATGTACCTTAGGACGCCAGCTTTTTCTTGGTCAACATATTTCAAAACACCAGCTTTTTC
>CALHWG010000087.1 GCA_938036745.1 uncultured bacterium | reverse complement strand
ATTCTCGTCTGCAGACTTCTTAGTTATTGACAAAGCTTTAACGTTTTGCTATAATTTTATCATAGTTGATGTGTTATCAAGGGCGATGTTTGTTTTCTCCCCTAAATAACACTTATAAATAAAAATAAATAACAAAAACCGCCCAGGGTGGGCACACATCAACAAATAAATCACTGCTTGAAAAAGTGGTGATTTTATATTATAATGAATAAGATTATGTTTAAAAAAGGAATTCAGAGAAAACTTGAAAAATATGTTCGAAAATATTTCGAAACTCACCCAGACACTAAATTGATTACGGTTGCTGGTTCTGTTGGAAAAACTAGTACAAAACTTGCGATTGCAACTATCTTGAGTCAAAAATATCGTGTACGACTACACGAAGGAAACCACAATACACATTTGAGTGCCCCTTTAGCGATTTTGGGAATAAATTTTCCTGGAAATCCTCGTAATTTTTTGGAATGGCATAGAGTTTTTAAAGCTGCAAGAAGGCGAATTAAATCACCGAGTGATCAAGAGCCGCAAATTATCATTCAAGAACTTGGAACTGACCACCCCGGTGATATTGAACGGTTTAGCGAATATCTTGCTCCAAATATTGCAGTGATTACCTCTGTTACTCCCGAGCATATGGAGTTTTTTGGGAATATCGATGCTGTTGCACAAGAAGAACTTGAAGCTGCGAGTTTTGCTAAAATGACAATTTTAAATCAAGATGATATTTCGCCAGATTTTTTTAAATATGTTCGAAATTCGAATATTGCAACTTATAGCTCGGTTGGTGGAGCTAACTATAATTTTATAGCTAATAATTTCTCTTTGCTCGATGGTTTTAGTGGCAAAATTCAAACTCCAGAATATGGTGAAATTAATGTTCAAGCAAAAGTTTTTGGCGAGCATTCTCTCAGGCCAATTACTGGTGCAGTAGCGGTCTCTATTAAGCTTGGCTTGAACCCGCAAGAAATTGTAGGTGGTTTGGCAAGTTTGAAACCAGTTCCTGGTAGAATGAATTTTATGCGAGGCGTTAAAGACTCTGTTTTAATTGATGATACTTATAATTCGAGTCCGGCCGCATTAGAAGCCGCGATTCAAACACTTTATTCTCTTTCTGCGCCTTCGAAAATTGCAGTTATTGGAAGTATGAATGAGCTTGGTGAAGCTTCTGCTTTCGAACATCAAAAAATAGGTGAAATGCTTGACGGGATTTCTATTTCCTGGGTGGTTACTGTTGGCGAGCATGCAAATAAGTTTCTTGCTCCAGCTGCAAGGTTGCGAGGCTGTCAGGTTTATGAAGCAAAAAATGCAATTGATGCGGGAACTTTCGTTCATAAGATTATGGAGCGAGGGGCTTTAGTTCTACTTAAAGGTTCTCAAGGTGAAATTTACCTAGAGGAGGCTACAAAAATCCTACTTTTAAATAAAGATGATGAAAAATGGTTGGTTCGTCAGGATGAAAAATGGAAAAAAACCAAAGATGACTTTTTTAGTAGTTTCACAGAAGTTGCTGAAGACGAGGTCTAGATGAAAGAAATTTTGCCAATTGTTGATGAAAATGATAAAATTATTGACGAAATTGATAAGGCTGAATTTGATAAAACTACGGGGCGAATTTATCGAACAGTTTCGTTAATTTTATTTAATTTAGATGGTGATTTTTTAATTCAGCGGCGATCTTTTTCGAAAGCTACATTTGCCGGAAAATGGCAAAATTCGGCAGCGGCTGGTCATGTTCAGATTGGTGAAAGTTATCTGGATGCGATTCATCGTGAAACTATCGAAGAAATTGGTTTGGACTTGCGGTTTCAAGATTTTATTAAAGTTGAAAAGGTTTTTATTCATACTAAAGAAAATAAGCGGCGTTTTATGCAAGTTTTTGCTGCAAAAACAAATTTTAGTCTTGAAGACTTAGCGATTGCGCGCGATGAAGTTGCTGAAATTAAGCTAGTGAATTTTAAAGAATTTCGAAAAATGGTTGAAGAGCACCCTGAAGATTTTACAGATTCGCCAGAAGTTACATTAAAAATTCTTGAAAAAGCCCGAGCAAAAATTGAAAAATAATTATTCGCAAGCAATTTTATAAAGGGCTATTCCGGTTGCAACTGAAACGTTGAAACTTTCTTTTTGGCCAAACATTGGAATTTCAAGAGTTTTATCACATAAATCGAGCAATTCTTTCGAAATTCCTTCAACTTCTTCACCTAAAAGCAAGGCAATTTTGGCATTTTTATTGGCCATAAAATCTTTTAAAAAGATTGATTTTTTACTTTGTTCGAGTGCAAAGATTTCGAAACCTTGACTTTTTAGATTTTGAATCGTTTTAAAAATATCTTTAGAAATTTCGGCTGGAACAATTTTTTCAGCCCCGAGTGCAGTTTTGTGAATTTGTGAATCAATTTTTTGTGCAATGTGTGGCAAACGGCCAGTTTTTTGGAAATTTTCTTCCTTTAAAATTGGGAAGGGTGAATATCCGCTGAAGATAATTTTTGAAACACCAAAACCTTCGCTAGTTCGTAAAATCGCACCAATGTTATGAGTTGAACGAATATTGTGCGCTAAAACAATAATTTCACGATTTTGTACACGGTTTTGATTTTCGAAAGAGTTAGGATTTTTCATTATTTTCTATTTTAGCAGATTTTAAAAAAAATAAAAAGAGCCCGAAGGCTCGAATTTTAACGCTTGTTATTTATGGCGTTTAAGTTTTGATAATGTTCGACCGATGATTTCATAGGTGTATTTTGCGAGCCCTGGTGAAACCCCATCGGTATTTATTATTTCGAAAGTATACTCGCTTTCGTAAAGTCCTTTTTTAAAAGTTACCAACGATGAGCTTTTGTTGTCAGTTTCTAGTTCTTCAACTTTAACAAAAGCAGAATATTTTGAAAGTATGCCAATTTTTGCGCGAAAAGAGTTTTCGATTTTTAGAGAAATGTTCGAGTGGTTTTTGAATGGGATATTTATCTCTTTTTCTACTTCTGGGCAACTTTCGAAAATAGCTTGCTCGATTGTTTCTTTAAGGTGCATTTTTTCTTACCTCATTCTAAAAATTTCGCTTGAAGCGATGAGAATATTTTAGCATTTTTGATTGAAAAAATAAAGTGCTTGTGGTAAAATTAAGTTAATGGAAGAAAATAAAGTTCAGTTAATGCGTAGGCAAAAAGAGGAAGAGGCGACCGAGCAACGGGCTAGAATCCTTGGGTTAACGTATCTTGATACGCGAGATTTCGAAGATATTTTTCCTCTCGCGAGAGATCTTTTTACAAATGAGCAGATGTATCGGGCGTTTTTAGCGCCACTTCAAATTGGTGATATTGATGAAAATAAGCCTTGGCGAGTTTTGATCACCAGTTTAACTCCACGCTCAGTTATTCAAAAATTAAGTAAAAAATATCAAGATGAAGGTAAAACTCTTGAGCTTTTCTTGATTTCTGAAAGTGCATGGAAGAACATTATGCGGCGCTATGACCCGCCGAAAAAGGTTATTTATGACGATATTGAAATTGCTGGTGAGGGCGATAGTGCTACTTTAGATAAAGTTAGCCAAACTTTGGCAAATGTTGCTTCCGATCAGGTTTTTGATTATCTAATCGATCAAGCAGATAGGCTTGGTGCGAGTGACATTCACATCGAAAATCAACGCCAGACGATTCGAATTCGAATGCGTGTTGATGGTGCGCTCCACCCAGTTGCTGAGCTTGGGCGAGATCGATACCGTGTTATTATGGGTGAACTTTCTTCGCGAGCGGGGGTGTCGAGCGCTTCAAAAACTTCCCAGTCTGGCCATATGCAGAAGGATATTTATCGTGACGGAACTTCGCATCTTTTAAATTTGCGTGTCGAAACTGTGCCGACAATGTATGGAATGGATGCAGTGATGCGTTTGTTTAACTTTGATGAGAGTATGCTTCAGCTTGATTTACTTGGAATTGCGCCAAAAGAGCGAGCCGAAATTGATGAAATTATTTCGCACCCGCGTGGGATGGTTTTGATGGTTGGTCCAACCGGTTCTGGTAAGTCGACAACTCTTTATTCTATGCTTAATGCCTTAAATACGCTTGATCGCAAGATTATTACGCTTGAAGATCCAATCGAATATGGTATTGGTGGAATTTCGCAAATTCCGATTGACACAACGCATGGTGCTAGTTTTGCCGATGGCTTACGTTCTGTTTTGCGTCTTGACCCAGATGTTGTAATGGTTGGTGAGATTCGTGACAATGACACGGCGAAAACTGCGATTCAGGCTTCAATTACTGGCCACTTGGTGCTTTCAAGTTTTCACGCCAATTCAACGAGTGCGGCTTTTTCGCGTATGATCGATATGATTGGTATGAATCCAATTTTCTCGAGCGCAATTCGACTTTTGATCGCTCAGCGACTTGTCCGAAAGCTTGATAAAAATGCTAAAGAATATATTCCAGATGAAGCAACTAAAAAATGGGTTCGAAACGTTCTTGAAGGTGTTCCAGCCGAAAAACTTCCACAAGATATTTCTGGAGATTTTAAACTTTGGAAGCCAGTAGCTTCAGAAGATAGTCCGTTTGGTTATAAGGGGCGAATTGTGGTTATGGAAATGATGGTTGTGAACGATAATATTGCAGCATTTTTGCGCGGGGAAAGAGGTGTGATTTCGACTGAAGCTATTGAGGCTCAAGCTCGCAAAGATGGTCTGTTAACCCTTTTACAGCAGGGCGTGATTTCAGCACTTCGTGGTGATACGACTATTGAAGAAGTAAATCGTGTAATTTAGCTCTTCACAAAAACTAAAAAGTATGATATAATGAATCTTGATTGTATATATTAAATTTAAAAGTGAGTGGAAAATATGAGTTTTGAGTTAATCAAAAAAGTTAATGACGCACAGAAAAAAGAAGCCGTTCTTGATATTAAAAGTGGCGATACTGTTCGCGTTCACCAAAAAATTAAAGAAGGTAATAAAGAGCGAATCCAGATTTTCGAAGGTGTAGTTATTCGAACTGACCGCAAGAAATCACATACTTCTCGAATTACTGTTCGAAAAGTTGCTAGCGGTGTTGGAGTTGAGAAGTCTTTCCTTCTTCATAGCCCGTTAATTGAAAAGATTGAAATTGTTCGCCGTTCGAAAGTTCGCCGAAACTACCTTTCATTCTTAAGAAACCGAAGCGGTAAAAGTGCTCGTCTTAAGCAAGTTGCTTTTGATCGTGAAGCTGTAAATACTTTGCCTGGAGCTCCAAAAGCTGAAGAAAAAGTAGAATCTACCGAAGAAAAAGAAGCTTAAAGTTTTTAAAAAAATCGCTCAAATTTTGGGCGATTTTTTTATATATTAGTAATTAAAATAAAAATAGTTTTTGCTATTTATATTTGTTTCTTATGGATAAAAAAGAATTCACTCAAAACTCAAGCTCTGAGTTTAAACTTGAATAATACTATATTTATTATTGAAATATATTATTTTGCATAGAAATATGTAAGCAGCTTTTTGCAATATAATAAAATTAGGTTATTTAATTTTATAAAAATCACCAAGGCTGTATTTATTTCCGCTTAAAATATCGTATTCAATCATTTCGAAATCTTTTAGAATATCACTTTTTTCGTCTGTTTTTACAAATTGTTTAGTTAAGGCAGGATATTTTTCTCGCAAATCACTTAGTAAGTATTGAAATGCTGAAAGTTTTGAATCGAAAGAATTTAAAGCTAAGATTTGATTATAAATTAAACTTGAGGTTCCTAAATCTTGCTTTTCTTTTTCGAAACTTGAATAAACGAAAAGTGGTGTGCGGCGAATATCGTTTTTATTTAATTCTTTTTCAAACATTTCGCCATAAATTCCTGGCCAGTGATCGCCCCAGAAAACTACAATAGTTTTCTCGTTTAATTTTTCAATTTCAGAAAGAAAATTTTTCATTGCTTTATCTGAACGTGAAA
>CALHWG010000086.1 GCA_938036745.1 uncultured bacterium | reverse complement strand
AACCCCGCCATTTTGGCGAGGCGTGTTGACCGCAGCACTATGATTTATGGTGTTTGTGATTTAAAAATTTGCGAATATCACCCCGGAGCCAAATCCTTGCATTTACAAGATTTGTATTATTGCTTTCTAAGAAATCAATTCCTTTAACAACATCGAACAGTGAGCTCATCCTTAATGTATTGTTGATATCATAGTGATATTTTTTTTCGAAAATATCACTAACGAGTATCTCGATAGTATAGCTTTTACCAACATAGCACGTTGCTAAAGCATTTTCAATCTCTGAATCGCTTAATTCTGCAAAAGCTTCACGAATTTTCTTCGATATTTCATCGTGATAAGCTGGAGCAGAAACTTCACGAGAATCTTGGATAAGCGCGGCGTTGTTTGTTGAAAGTGTTGTGGTAGCCATAGGCGGTTCCTCCTTAAGGTTCGTCCCTGAAAGGGAAAGTTTTATAATATAGATTATAACACTTTTAAAAATGAAAGTCAATTAAAAAGCCCCAAATTTTAAATTGGAGCTTGAGAATTAGAAATCCAGTCCGGTCACTTTGACGTATAAGTTGTAGCCTTTCTTTCGAGCCTCACTGTTAAGATGCGGCTTTCTGAACCCTATGATATTTTTAAATAGGGTCTTATGCCTCTTATGGTATTTATACAGAGTGGGCAAATGGATTTGTTCCGGTAAAATTATTGGAATTTCAACATTTTCGTTGATATAAATTTGCTCACTGAGTTCTTCGATTTCATCTTTCGAAAGGTTCTCTATAAACTTCTTAACTTCTTTCGAAATTGTTTCAGAATAACGTGTAGCATTGCCCTTTGGTTCATCGGGTTTCAAAATCAATTTTGGCTCTATCAAAAAGACAATTTGTTCTTCATTATCTTTTTCAGTTTCATATTCTTCATAAATATGAAACTTCCTATTGACTATTCCTCGAACCTCAATAAATTTATTATTTCCATAGCCCATTTTGATCGCTTCTTTTTTGGGAATACTAATTTTTGTGGAATACTTCCTCCAAAATTTATAGAGTGTTTCCGGAACAGTCTGCCGTTTGATCGACTGGCTGAGGTTTTTTGTGATATACTCAATAATTTCACACAAGATTATTGAGTATTCTTCTTGTAGTTTTTCTAGTTTAGCCTTGCTAAGTAACGGTTCTACAAATTTACCTTTTTCCATAAAAAATTCCTCCTGGATTTTTTGCAAAGTTTTTAAAGAACTAATACTTACATATTATATAATTTTATATTAATAAAGTCAAGTTAAAAAGGGGTTATTTTTTCGCCAAAACTGTAGTATAATTGTTCTATGTTAGATATTAGATTTATTCGTAAAAATGCCGAGCGTGTACAAAAAGATGCGTTGAACAAAGGTTATAAAAATGCCGATGTTCAAGCTGTAATTTCGCTCGACGACGAAAGAAAAGCTCTTACGGCTCAAATTGACGAACTTCGAACTCGCCGTAACCAAATTGCTGCTTCAATGAAAAATGCTGGCGGAAAGCCGAGCGATGAACAGATTGCAGAAGGTAAGAAAATCAAAGAAGAACTCGCTGAGCTTGAAAAAACTTATCGTGAACTTGATGAAAAACTTTCGAATGCTTTAAATGGTATTCCAAATATTCTTCAAGCTGATGTGCCGATTGGTAAAGAAGGTGAAGATGATTTGGTGAAAACTTGGGGTGAAGAACTTTTCGAAAGCCGTAAAGATGCTGAAGACCACTTAGATTTTGCAAACAAAAAAGGTTGGGTTGATTTTGAGCGTGGCTCGAAGGTTGCTGGAACTAAATTCTATTTCTTGAAAGGCGATTTGGCGCTTCTTGAGAATGCGATTTATCAGTTTGCGTTGAATAAATTGATTTCGAAAGGCTTTAATTTTATGACTGTTCCGCATATGGTTAACGGTGAAGTTGCCACAGGAACTGGATTCGCGCCTCGTTCAAGCGAACAGAGTGATGAATATTTTATTGAGGGCGAAGATTTAAGTTTAATTGCAACTGCTGAAATGTCATTAACTGGTTTTCATGCTGGTGAAATTTTGAACGAAAAAGATTTGCCAATTTTTTACGCTGGATATTCTCCTTGCTATCGAAAAGAGGCGGGAACTTACGGTAAGCACACGCGTGGGCTTTTCCGTGTTCATCAATTCAATAAGCTTGAAATGTATGCTTACACTTTGCCAGAACAGAGTGCTGAAATTCACGAAAAGATTCTGGCAGTTGAAGAAGAAATTTATCAAGAACTTGGTATTCCTTACCGTGTGATCAATATTGCCAGTGGTGATTTGGGTGCGCCAGCTTCGAAGAAGTATGACATTGAGTATTGGAGCCCGGTGGATGGCAGTTATCGTGAAATTACGAGCTGTTCAAACTGTACCGACTATCAAGCACGAAATTTGAATATTCGCGTGCGTCGCGAAAATGGTGAATTGCAAGTTGTTCACACTTTGAATGGCACGGCTGTTTCGCTTGCGCGTTGTTTGGTGGCGGCAATTGAGAATTTTCAAGATGGGGAAGATCTTGTTTTGCCAAAAGTCCTTCAACCATATATGAATAATCGCGAACGAATCTAAAAAATAAAATAAGCACTAAATGTAGCGTTTTGTAAATTTTACAACACTAAATGTAGTGCTTTTTAATTTACTTATGTTATAATGTAAATATAGCCAAAATAGAAAGAAGGTGATACTATGGCTATAGTAATTTATACGAAAAATGATTGTCGTCCGTGTAAAGAAACCAAAAAACGCTTTAAGGAGTTTGGGATTGATTTCGAAGAAATCAATCTTGACGAAAGACCTGATCTTTTGGACTATGTCAAGAATGAACTTGGTTTTAGCGCTACTCCAGTTATCGTGACCGATGACGGGATGTGGTCTGGATATCGTCCAGATAAGATCAAGGCAATTAAAATATAGCTCGCAGCAAATGCGGGCTTTTTTCTTGACAAAATAAAATGTTTATGCTAATATAGAGCTATAAACTAACAAAAAAGGATTATATATGATCTCACAGATTGAAATTACAGGAAATAAATACGAAATTGACGAAACGACCAAAAAATACGCAGAAAAACACATCGGTAAATTAGACAAATACTTACCACGACACGCTAAAAAATCAGCTTCAGCTCGCGTGGTGATTTCGCAAATCAATGGCACTCACGATAACAAATATGAAGTTGAGGCGGTTATTAATGTACCAGATAAAACTCTTGTTGCAAAAGATCAAAGCTCAAATGTTTTAGCGGCAATCGATATTGTTGAAGCTAAGCTTGACGGGCAAATTCGCCGTTACAAAACTGAGAAAAATCCACGTCTTGGTAAAGCTGGAATTATGGCAAAATTCAAGCGTTCTCTAAAACGAGGCTAAAATTTTCGAAGAATATTAAAATCTCTGCAATTTTGTGGAGATTTTGCTTTTTAAATAAAATATGATATAATTAAGTTATTGCTATTTTAAAATTTTTGTGGGGGTGAAAAACATGAATAAACACATAAATAGGCAGCAAGAACTTTTACGTGAGATGTTACATCGCAAGTCGAGTGAAATACTAGCTTGCCTTCATCGTAAACAGGAAAGTGAGTCTTCTATAACGTATGGGATTGTGTTTTTTCGAAAAGATAGGAAGAAGATAATTCCAGAAATTGGCGTTCGAGTTCAATTTGTGAAAGAAATTGAAGATCTCAAAGGTGATTCGGTTTTTACGGTTTTAGATTGGTTTTTTGAGGAAGACCAAGGTTTGGAATATCGGCCGCGTAAGGTTGAAATTTTTGGGCGGGAAATGCTTAAAACGCTAAGTATTAAAAAATGTCTTCAAAACTATCGACATTTTGTTTGGTATGATTCTCGTAACTGGACAGATCGACTTTTCGAAATTCAAGATATCGCAGAAGTCGTTGTGAATGAGTTTTTGAGTGGTGAAGTTGAAGAAGTTGTGAGTGAAGATTTGACCTATCTCGGATATCAAGTTCAGGAAATTATCCCGTATTTTTGTGCACATATCAATAAAGATGGAGGCTATAGATATGAATGGTGAAATGACAACTATTAAGGAAATTTTCAAAAAATATGGTCGGCGATTTACTGCAATTTCGCAAAGTGCCGATGGGACGGCAACAGTGGAGATTTATGAGATTAAAACAGTCAAAAATGAACCACCAATCGTCAAATTGAAAATTGTCGAATTCAATGAGCTTTCGAAACAACTTTATATTTCCAATGATCAAGATAAAGAAAGCTGGATTAAACCTTTTGAGCTGGATCATCATATTGATGAAGGAGTTTTCTTTCCACTTTCGAGAATTTCAGAGAAATCAAGTGAGAAAACTCAGCTAATTCTTTCCGGGGTTCGAAAATTAAGTTTGAAAGTTTTGGAATACGAAAAGCTTCTTAATGATCTCGAAGCTTTTAATGAAAAATCTGAAAGCTTGCGAAAAGAGCTAATTGAGACGTTTTCTGGCGTGATCGATGTAGTTTTTAAATAAAGTCCTGAAAGGGGCTTTTTTTAATATTCAAATTATGGTAAAATATAAGATAGATTTTATACTGTTTTTAATGGAGAGGGAAATGTCTAAAAAAACTGCGAAGAAAAAAAATGTAATGGTAGAAGAAAACAAAGTTGATAAACTTTTAACTACTGTTTTTGGTGACCCGCAAAAGAAAGTTTTGCGCCGATTGCAACGAAAAGTTGATGAAATTAATAATCTAAGCGAAAAATACAAAAAAATGAGTGATGAAAAGCTCAAAGAAGCTTTTAAAAAACTCAAAAAAAGCCTTTCGAAAAAAGATTTAGATGATATTTTGCCAGATGTTTTTGCGCTTGTGCGTGAAGCTTCAACTCGTGTGCTTGGAATGCGACACTTTGATGTTCAGTTGATTGGTGGAATGGTTTTGCATGAAGGAAAAGTTGCAGAAATGAAAACTGGTGAAGGTAAAACTTTAGTGGCAACTTTGCCAGTTTCTTTGAATGCGATGGAAGGAAAAGGCGTTCATGTTGTAACTGTGAACGACTATCTTGCTCAGCGCGATGCATCTTGGATGGGAAATCTATATGATTTTCTTGGCCTTTCTGTTGGTGTAATTATCAATGAAGCAAGCTTTATTTTTGATCCAGAATATGACAATGAAGAGCACGAAGACGAAAATATGCGAAAACTTCGCCCAGCAACTCGAAAAGAGGCTTATGCTGCGGATATCACCTATGGAACAAATAATGAATTTGGTTTCGATTATTTGCGTGACAACATGGTGAACGAAGTTGAACTTTTGCGCCAGCGTGAGCTTAACTTTGCGATCGTCGATGAGGTTGATTCTATCTTAATTGATGAAGCCCGAACTCCGTTAATTATCTCTGCTCCCGCGGCTGAAAACCCAGAAAGCT
>CALHWG010000085.1 GCA_938036745.1 uncultured bacterium | reverse complement strand
AATTTTAAAGAGGCAGTTTTTGGGACTGAAACTGAAATTTCATTAAATCTAGATGATGAGTGTGAACATTGTGATGGCTCCGGCGCAGAACCTGGTCATGGAATGCAAAAATGTCCAGATTGTAATGGAAGTGGTCAGCAAACTCGCGCCACTCAAACTCTTTTTGGCCCAATTCAACAAACTGTAACTTGTCCGACTTGTGATGGTCGCGGTGAGATTCCAAAGCAAAATTGTTCAGTTTGTCGTGGTGCCGGAATTTTGCGTAAAAAGCAAACAATAAAACTTAAAATTCCAGCAGGAATTGATGATGGCGCAACAATTCGGCTTTCTGGACGTGGTGAAGCAATTAAGGGTGGCGAAAAAGGTGATTTATATGTAAACATTTATGTTAAAGCTGATAAAAAATTTACGCGTGAAGGTGATTTAATTTTAAGTGAAGAGAGAATTTCAATGATTGATGCTGCACTTGGTGCTGAAATTGAAGTTGAAACGATTGATGGAATGCTAACGATGAAGATTCTAGCTGGAACGCAAAGCCATACTGACTTTAAGCTTTCAGGTCACGGTGTGCCTCACCTTCGAACCGAAAGAAGAGGTGCTCAAATTGTGACGATCATTGTTGAAACTCCTACAAAGCTTTCGAAAAAACAAAAAGAGCTTTTGACAGAATTTAAGAAATCTAAAAAATCATTATTTTAAATAGTTGGCCGAGTTATTTAATAGCTCGGCTATTTTATGAGACAATATGTTAGCGTAGTTGTTCTATTTTTATGAAATAATTTGAGCATCCTTAGAGCTTATGCTATAATATTGCTATGACAACAATTATTTTTATTGTAATTCTTTCGATTTTTTTAACGCTCTCTCGGCGTAAAATGGGCTATTTCAATCTTATTATTCTCGCGGGAATTGTTTTGAATAGATATTGGAATAAAGATATTACTAATTTTTTAACAACTTCAAATTTAGTAATTCCAGAATCAACTTTAAGTGGAATTGCTGGTTTATTTCTAATTTTAGCACCAGCTTTGGTAATTTTAGCAAAAAATCCAAAACAAGAAAAATGGCTTTTTGGTATACTCTCTTCGATATTTTCAGCGATTTTTACATATTTAGTGTCACTTTCATATTTCGAAAAAGTTTTTTTACCAGATTTACTTTCGAAAAGTATTTCGCAG
>CALHWG010000084.1 GCA_938036745.1 uncultured bacterium | reverse complement strand
TGAACAGGATATTTAAATTTTTTACCCTTATTCAAAATCTCTCGACGCTGTTCTTCAAGTGTCGTATTTGTAATTTTTGCAATCTGGCTTTCGTGAGATTCAGGTTTTTTCGAAACCTTATCTCTAATTTTTTTGGCTTTTTCTCTAATATTCTTCATTTTCTCCCTCCATTTCAACTTTCGAAATCGCATCTTGAATTTTATTATAAATCTCTTCTGGATGTTCAACATTTTTAATTTCTAAATCACCCACAATTGTAAAAATATTGATTGTTCCAAAATGGAAAATTTCACCAAAAAAACCTGGAATTTCAAAATTAACACTTTGAATTTTCGAAAGAGGTAAGTCCATCATTTTTCGCCCAAAAAAGCCTTTTTGTGTAATCTGGCGAATCCGCTCATTCGAAACAATATAAAGAGAATAATACCAAAGCATAAATTGATAAAAAAATAAAATCAAACCAACAATAAATCCACCCAAAGTAATCCAAAGTGCGTCCATTAGATTATCTGATGTTAGCATAAAAAATGTTGGCAAACAAGAAATCGCAAAAATGCCCAAAAAAAGGTAAAAACCCTTTCGCATTGCAATTATATGCTTTCGAAACATAAAGAGAAATTCTTCGCCTTCTCTTTGACCTTTAAAAATTTGTTCTTTCATAAATAAATTTAGTGGTACCCCGGATAGGAATCGAACCTATAACCTTTTCCTTAGGACGGAACTGCTCTATCCAATTGAGCTACCGAGGCTTACTATTCTATTTTACCAGATTTTTAAAAAAATAGCGAGATTTTAACGTGTAAATTTTTCGCGAGGTGAAGTATAGTCATAAATTTCGAAATCTGAAAACCAGTGTGAAATTTCTTGTTTAGCTTCTTCAATACTACCCGAAGCATGAATTAGATTCGGAATCCCAACATTGTGCTCATCTGCATAGCCAAAACTCATGTGCGAATAATCACCACGAATTGTGCCAGGAAGTGCCGTTTTCGGTTCAGTTCCACCAACAAGTTTTCGCACCAATTCAACCGCCTCCACACCTTCAAAAACCATTGCAATTACAGGCCCTTGAGTCATAAATTCCAATGCCATATCAAAAGCTTTTTCACCGCGCCGTGTGACCATTTTACCAATTCCTTCATAGTGCTTATGATAATGTTCTTTACTTGGGAAAATCATTTTTGTGCCGATTATTTTCAAACCAACCCTTTCGAAACGCGTTAAAATTTCTCCCACAATTCCACGCTGAACAGCATCTGGCTTAAATAAAATTAATGTTCGCTGAATTAATTCTTTCGACATAAAACTCCTTCTTAGACTTCTTTATAAATTATACTATTTTTTACAAAAAAATGCTATAATAAGATTATGTATATTTCTGAAGGAATTGAAGATTTTATTGAATCACTCGAAGTTGAAGGTGGCCGTTCGAAAAAGACAGCCGAGAATTATCGGCTTTATTTGGAGCGATTTGTTGAATTTGCGGGCGATATTCCAGCAAAAGAAATTACCTCAGAATTAGTTCGAAAATATCGTTTATGGCTTAATCGTTACAAAAATGAATTTGGTAAAGATTTAGGGCGAGCTACGCAAGCTTATCACTTAATTGCCCTTCGAAGATTTTTAACTTATCTTGCTCGGCGCGATATTAAAAGCTTGGAGCCTTCAAAGATTGAGCTACCAAAAATTGTAAAACCGCAAGTTAATTTTTTGCATTATGAAGAAATTGAGCGCTTAATTGCTGAAATTCCAAATGAAACCGAAAGTGATTTACGAGACCGCGCAATTGTGGAATTACTCTTTTCAAGCGGTTTGCGTGTTTCTGAGCTTGTAAATTTAAACCGCGGAAGCATCAATACAAAGCGACGTGAATTTACCGTTCGCGGAAAAGGAAACAAAGACCGACCAATTTTTATTTCGAAAAAAGCCGCAGAACATATCGAAAATTATTTAGATGCCCGAAATGACAACTTGCAGCCATTATTTTTAAATTATTCGCGGCGATACAAAAAACCTTCAACTGATGGAAATTATCGGCGAATTACACCACGTTCGGTGCAAAGAATGGTTGAAAAATACGCAAAACTTGCCGGAATTACAAAACATGTTTCGCCCCACACGATGCGACATTCTTTTGCAACAGATTTGCTCGTGAATGGTGCAGATTTGCGCTCAGTGCAAGGAATGCTTGGCCACGCCAGCATTGCAACAACACAAATCTATACGCATATCACTGACCAGCATTTAAAAGAAATTCACGAGAAATTTCACAGCGAAACAGAATAAAAATGGCCCTTCGAAAGCCACTTTTTATTTGCCAAGAGTTCGAACAGTCAAATCGAATCTATTAACTGCGCAATAATTACTTTTAATATTTCCCTCACAATTATATGTGCTTACATCTATATCGCCATTGTTTGGCGTTCCTAGAATATAAGAAATATTAACGATCATTTGGTTTGATGCACTATTTTTTAAATTAGGTGAGGTTGAAAAATTAATTCCATGCAATCGAAGGTCGATTTCACTGCTAGTTAGGATTTCTGTGACATTGTTATCACGAGGTACCCTTCGCCAAATTGTATTTTCGGCGCCATCAGTGCAATAAGATCTAGTAGTATCACGAACTTTTACTAATTTAACGGCACTAATATCACTAAAAACTATCTGTCTCCCATCTCCTATATTCCACAAGTAGCTCACGGTTCCAGTGCAAAATGCGCCGGCTGCACCAGTAGATTTATAAATTTTACCATCAACACTACCATTCCAATCATCAAGTGTTGGTGAAGAATTGAAAGTCTTAGTAAAATCTGCATTAATTGTGCGAGCAGCAGTATTTAAATCTTTATAAGTTGTACCACGAGTAATCGTGTTCGTCATTTGAATAATTAAGCCAGCAACACCAATAAGCAAAAATGCAATCACGCCCATTGCTAGCATTAATTCCATAATCGTAAAACCTTTTTTAGTTCCTTGGGTCATATAACCTCACAATCGTTCCAAGAGTTGTTTTTACGTTAGTTCCTGGCGCAGACCAACATGCACGAATATGAAAATCATAATATTTCGTATTTGGAGCATGAACTTTCTCAACCCAAATACCTTGTGCACTTCTATAAGGAAGATCATCGCGTAGCCAGTTCGCATTATTATCTTTATCATCACCATAAGCAATTCGCGGATAAGTTATAGCATCAACTATTTTTTCAGTGTGATAACCACGATTCGTCGCCATATCTCTTGTTGAGATAACAAAAGCACTTGAGCCTCGACTACATTCCCCGAGTGGGGTTGCTGAGCCTTGAGCATCTTTCGTTAAGTTATTTTTCCATAATTCTGCTGCAGGGCTTGAAACTTCTGAGCTATCTGCACGATATTCAGAAATAAATGCTGCATTTGCAAAACGCAAAGCCTCCGCTTGAGTGTCCATAGCGTTTCGTGCCATAGTAAGCTGCAAACTTGCTAATGCGCGTGACATTCCATTATTTATCGCAGTCAACCCAATCATCATTACAGTTGCAAAAACAGCAATGGCAAGAAGCACTTCAATTAATGTATCACCTTTTCGAAATTTCATTATAAGTTTTTCCCATCAATTATTACATCACCAAATCTTGCATCACCTTTTCTATCGCCGCCGCAAGAAGATCCCTTAGGACCATCAAGAGGTGCAATTTCAACAGCAGAAGCCGAAGGCCCAATTTTTACAACTTTATTTCTATCGCCGAAGAAATTGAAACCGCCAGCGTACCATTGCACTCCGTCATTGGAAGGTCGAACACAAACATTAACTGTTTTTCCATTCTTAATAACAAAATCACTATTTATATTTATATCTCTAAAAGCAGCTATAAGGCCATCATTATCAAGAGAACCATGTTCTATCATTGCTGAAGTACCGAAAGAAATTATTGAATTATCAATAGGAGATCTTAATATTAAAACGCCCGTGATTGTATCCAAACCATGCCACTTATTATCCCCACTTGTTACTGAAGTGACCGTACTTCTGTCGCTGAATGCGCGCCTTCCGCTAGCACCAATCAACCTATTATCTGTTACATTCTTGTATGTTCCGCGCCATTGCAGCTCTATATCTTTTGGACCTTTTACACTATTCTTACCACCATCAAGAACAAACTTTGTTGCACGTAAGGCTTCTATACTATTTCTACACGCCCGTAAATCACCATGTAATCTACCGTTCTCGTCTATAGCCCGACAATCCTTTGATGTATCTATATCTTTTCCTATAACATCAAAAACCCTGAATCGATCTTGTCCAAGAGTTGCATTTTCATTCCCAGGAATAACATTTCCATTATATAGAGAAATATACTTTCCAAGTATCACACAATTGCTTGAACCCGTTAATTTGCCGCTATTATCTTTTAAAATACTTATATTTACACCAGACGTGTCACATTTAATTTTTGTAGAACCCTTATCATTGGTTTGATTTTCTACGTCCGAAAACACACCCTGAATATCTGATTTAAAAGTATTCACTGAATCATTATAGCGCTGTTTTTCGATACTAGCATTCCAGCCAACAAGCATGGTTGCCAACATTAAACCAGAGATACCTAAAACAAGTATCACTTCAATAATCGTAAAAGCTTTTTTCATTGTAAAGTTTTCCATATTTACTCCTATTATACCATAAGCTTTTTATTTTTACATTATCAAATTGATAAAAAATACCAAAATTTGCTGTTGAAGAGCTAACAAAATTAAAGCCGCTAAAATCATTGCCGGACCAAATGGAATTTGTGTTCCACGTTTAACTTTTCGAAAATGCAAGATAGATTGAAAAACTGCAAAAACCAAGCCCACAACATTCGAAAGGAAAAGTAGAAAAATCGCAAAAACTGGGTGGTTTGGCAAAAGAAAAATCAAGCCAACTGCTAAAATCCAGTCGCCACCACCAACCCATTGCTCTTTCGAAATTTTTGCAAGCACAAAATAGATCAACGGGAAGAACATCATTGAAATTACTAAGTAAAAAACTGATCTCAAATTAAATCCACCAGAAACTGTCAAAAATCCAGTTGCCCAATAAATAAATGCTAAAATATTAAAAATATACAGAAGTTTGGTTGGCAAAAGCGACCACTTAGCGTCATAAATAAACATAATTGCAAGCGGAACCAGAGAAATTAGCAAAACAAAAAGTCTAATTGCTGGCAAAACTAAAATTGTGCCATTCGAAATTGGGTTAAAAATTAAGAAAATAATCGCAAAAAGCGCAAACATTAAAATTTCAGATAAAAATTCAAGCGAACCAATTTTCGAACGACATTTACGACATTTCCCACCAAGTGAAAGCCAAGAAATAATCGGAATTAGATCAAACCACTTTAGTTGATAGTTGCAGTTTAAGCAATGTGAGCGGTCATTTTTTGTTTTAACCGAAACTAAAGAGTAGAGTTTTTTCCATTCAGCAGAATCAACTTTTTTGCCAGATTCTCTCTCTTCTTGAAGTTGTTTTGCACGCAATCGCCAAACTTGGGCAACTGAAAAACTACCCAAAACGGCACCAATTACGCCAAAAATTAAACTTAATAGAAAATTCTCCACTCTCTTCCTTTCGAAAAATTAAACTTTTGTAACTAGCGAGTAAATTGGGAACAAAATTGCACCAATCAAACCACCCGCCATCAATGCCATCACAACCATCAAGATTGGCTCAATCAAGGTTGAAATAGCTTTAATTTGCTCATCAAGTTCATCTTCATAAACCTGCGCAGTTTTGCCAAGCATTTCATCAATTTTACCAGATTGCTCACCAATGTTAATCATTTGTGGCACCATATCTAAAATATAATCTTTACCCTTTAAAGATTCTGAAAGACTTTTACCACCTTGAACGAGTTTTCCGGCTTCATCAATACTCTTTTTCACAATAACATTATTCATCGCATCACCGCAAATGTTGAGCATATCAAGCATTGCCACACCAGTTGAAAGCAAAAGCTGACCGGTTCTTGCAAATCGTGCCATATAGAGTTTTCTAAATAGCGGGCTAAACAATGGAACATTTAGTTTGAAATTTGCCGCAAATTTAATTCCTGACTCAGTTTTAAGATATTGGCGGAAGAAATAACCAGCAACACCTATTCCAACCAAAACAAGCCACCAGAAGTTAATCATAAAGTCTGATATTCCAATAAGAATTTGTGTTGCAAATGGCAATTCTTGGTGCATATCTTTATAGAGCTGCTTAACTTGAGGAACAACCTGCACCATCATAAACGCCATCACAAGACCAATAACCACAAGCACAATTACCGGGTAAGTTAAAGCCCCGCGGATTTTACTCATCATTGCCGCGTCTTTTTCTTGCTGAGTTGCAACACGGCGAAGCGATTCATCAAGCGTTCCCGACATTTCACCGGCAGCAATCAAAGCAAGATAAACTTTATCGAAAACATCTGGAAATTTCGAAAAAGCATCTTTCAAGCTTGAACCACTTTCGACTGAAGCTAAAATATCATCAACAACTGAGCGCATTTTTTTATTTTCAGTTTGCTCAGAAACTGTTCGGAGGGCCTGCGCAAGAGGTAAACCAGCACCAATCAAAGTAGCAAACTGACGAGTAAAGACAATTTTATCCTTAGTTGTAATTCGGTTCATAAACCTCGCCAAAGCGTTTTCTTGGCCAACTTCATAAATATCATCTTGCAAAATATAGCCTTGATCAATAAGAGCTTTTCCAGCCGCACGCTGACTATCTGCTGAAATTTCGCCTTTAACGATTTTACCAGTAACACGATCTTTTACTTTATAAGAAAATTTTTTCATATTAACCTCTCATCAACCTTTCAAATTCAACTAAATCAACCGCAAATTCGCGTGCATCATCATAAGTCACCACGCCAGATTGCACCAATTTAACAAGTGTTCTGTCCATTGTCTGCATTCCTTGGTCGGAACCAGTTTGAATAACAGTATCAAGCTGATGAGTTTTTCCTTCACGAATAATATTTCGAATTGCAGGGTTCGCAACCATAACTTCGGCCGCAACAACTCGCCCACCGCCAATTGCAGGAACAAGTCGTTGAGCACAAATTCCTTGCAGAATATTAGCAAGCTGCGAGCGAACTTGAGGCTGTTGGTGTGGTGGAAAAACATCAATCATACGGTCGATTGATTGCGCTGCAGAGTTTGTGTGAAGTGTTGCAAACACTAAGTGACCAGTTTCGGCAATTGTAATTGCAGCCGAGATTGTTTCAAGATC
>CALHWG010000083.1 GCA_938036745.1 uncultured bacterium | reverse complement strand
CAATATCACGATTGCCGATACTGGAAAGTGCCGCCGTAATTTGATAAATCAAATTACGGAGATTTCAAATTATCTTGCAAGCCCGGCTTCTAGCCAAAGTACTAGAATCGATAAAGAGATAAAGAATCTTGAAACAATCCAAAAGATGCTCAACTCTATCGATAAAGAAGCCATTCCTAAACTACTGGCCGTGATTCGTGGCTTAGAAAAAGAAGAAAAAAAGCGAGTCAGTCAAACTCGCCGTATTCGTAGCTCTAACTACAAAGATAAGAAATATGGTCGTCGCATCCAGAAGCATCCTGACCAACCTTACAAGCGCAATCGTGATATTGCTCGCTCTAATAAGAGAGCAACACAGATTGCGTTCGCATAAAATTTAACCGCTCAGATTGGGCGGTTTTTCTTTACGCCTATGCTTTTTTATGTTAAAATGGTAAAAGTTAAAGAAGGAGGTTTGAATTTTGGAAGATTTTAAATATTTGCCAGAAAATGCTCATTATTTTGATTCAGCGTGTCAATCTTTGCGCCCGCAACCAGTTTTAGATGCTCTAAATGATTACTATTTAAATTTTAACTCTTGTGGTGAGCGTGTAAAATATGCTTGGGGTAGAAAAGTTGATGAAAAGGTTGAAGAAACTCGCGAGGCGGTTTTAGATTTATTAAAGCTAAAAGAAAAAGATTATTTTGTGAGTTTTACACTTAACACAACCTATGGTTTAAATTTATTGCTTTCGCAACTTGAATTGCCAGTTTCTAAAGTAATAACTAGTGAGATTGAACATAATTCAGTTTTTCTTTCAACGATTGAATTCGCTAAAAAACATCAAATTGAACGAATCGTGCTTGAGCGCGAAGAAGATGGCTCGATTTCGCTCGAAAATGATTTTTCGAAAGCTTTGGTTGTGGTTAATGCGGCTTCAAATATTGATGGAAGGCGACTTGAAAACATTAAAGATTTGGTAAAGAAAATTAAAAAACAAGGCGGATTTGTGATTATTGACGCGGCACAAGCGTTAGGCTCAAGCTACGAATTACTCCAAAAAGTTCCAGCTGATGCAATCATTTCAAGCGCGCACAAGATGTATTCAGCGAGCCTTGGAATTATGATTGTGCGAAAAGATTTTGCGAAATTTATAAAAACTTCTTTTGTTGGCGGCGGAATGGTCTCGGGTGTCTCCAAAGAATCCTATGAAGTTCTGGGCGATGAGCATATTCATGCACTTTTCGAACCAGGGCTTCAAGCTTGGGGTGAAATTATCGCTTTAAAAACAGCAATTGATTGGCTGAAAAAGCAAAAGAAAACTTCACAAGTTGATAAGTTTTCGAAAGATATTTTTGAGTTTTTAAAAAACCAAAAGGGCGTTAATATTTTAAACAAAAAGCCAGCTCCTGTGATCAGTTTTTATCATGACGAGCTTGATGCACACTTGATTGCGCAAGCTTTAAGCGACGAAGGAATTATGGTGCGAAGCGGTTATTTTTGCACGCATTATTATTTGAAAGAAGTTCGAAAACTGCCATATTTAGTGCGAATTTCAATTGGCTTACATAATACTGAGGCCGATGTTGCGAAATTGAAAGAAATTTTGGGAAGGATTTTTAGCTGATGATTTGTATTGCTGCGTTTATAATTCTGCTAATTATTTGGTTATTTACGCCTGCTTTGAAGCTTTTCGGCTTTAAAAAACAAGCGAAATCAATCAATCAAATGTTTAAAAAATCAATGCATTGTTTCTCGCGAAGAGTAACTTTGCGTGCTTGTGATTCGAATTTTAAAGATGAAATTAAAAATTCAATTCTTCGAAAAGTAATTGTGAAGCACAAAAAATGGGTAAAACCAGTTTCTTGGGTAATTGAGGCGGTAGCTGGCTTGATCGTTTTGATTACGGTTTGGTCAGTTTTAACAGTAATTAAATCAGCTTTAGCGCTATTTGTTTTTGGAACTTGCGATATTCAACGTCCAGCTTCTTGCGCGCTAAATTCAACCGAAGCTTGCTCAATTGATGGCGGAAATACTGAAAATCCAATAGTTTCATGGTTTACAGATTGGGGACAAATCTTTAATGCGATGCCTGCAAAGTTTCGAAGTTGGAATGCCCAAGATTATGTCGTGAAGAATTCAACTTATCGTGGTGAATTTTCTAATGAAGTTTCGAAAGATTCAAGCGTGGCAATTGATATTTTTGACCCTGGTTGTATTGTTTGTCGGCGCTCATTTATAAATCAGAAAAATAGCAGCTTCTTTAAAAATCATAAAACCCATCTTTTACCATATCCAATTGATGGAAAGTTTAAAAATTCTGAGTTGATTTCGAAATATCTTGAAGCTGTTCGAGGAATCCAACCTGAAAATAGCAAGAAGATTTCGCCCGAATGGATGATTATTGAGAAGATTTTTACTGAAAAGGATGAAAAAGGAGTTTTATTTCAAGAGAAGTTTAATGGTGAAAATCAAACTTCAACAACGGCGGAGGAAACTGAAAATATTTTGCTAAGTTGGCTGAAAGATGCGGGTTATTCGGATACGCAAGTTGAGGAAATTTCGAAAAAAGCTAAAAGTGATGAAATCCAGAAGCGTATTAAAGAGAATATTCGAGTTGTAAATGAAGAAATTAAGACGAAGAGTATTCCAACTTTGATTTATGAAAACCAGAGGCACGAGGGTTTATATAAAGTTTCGAAATAATTTTTATAAAACCTCTTTACAAAATATTGAAGATTAGGTATAATTATAGGTAGCGTCGCGTCGTGTGTTTTGCTAAAACAGTGACTCGTGCGACGCGCATAATATTATTAATAAAAGGAGAAATTCTAAAAATGGCAGAATTTGACCGCTCAAAGCCACACGTAAATGTTGGTACTATGGGACACGTTGACCACGGTAAAACAACTCTTACTGCGGCTATCACAGCAGTTCTTGCAAAACGACTTCCATCAGAAGTTAACAAACCAATTGCGTACGACCAAATCGATAACGCACCGGAAGAAAAAGCTCGTGGTATTACGATTGCTTCTTCTCACCAAGAATATGAATCAAACAACCGACACTATGCTCACGTTGACATGCCTGGACACGCAGACTATGTTAAAAACATGATTACTGGTGCCGCTCAGGTTGATGGTGCTGTTCTTGTGATTGCAGCTACAGATGGTCCTATGCCACAAACTCGTGAACACGTTCTTTTGGCAAAACAAGTTGGTGTGCCTAAGATTGTTGTTTTCTTGAACAAAATGGATATGGCCGATGAAGAACTTGTTGAATTGATTGAAATGGACGTTCGTGAACTCCTTTCAGCAAACGGATTTGATGGCGACAACGCTCCAATTATTAAAGGTTCAGCTCTTAAAGCTCTTGAAGGCGATGAAAAATACGAAGACGCTATTATGGAATTGGTTGATGCTATGGATACATACATCGAAGAACCAGTTCGCGATATGGACAAACCATTCTTGATGCCTATCGAAGACGTTTTCTCAATCAAAGGTCGTGGTACAGTTCCTACAGG
>CALHWG010000082.1 GCA_938036745.1 uncultured bacterium | reverse complement strand
GTGATGAACTCGTATTTTTTTGGCATTACCTGAAAACCTTGCTCCAACAAAAATTATTGTGGCGCCACTTCTTAAAAATAAAGAAGCTTTGGTTGAAAAAGCGCGAGAAGTTTATCTTGAACTTCGCCAAAAATATAAAAATGTTGAATTTGATTTGAGTGGAAAAGTTGGGAAAGTTTACGCCAAGGCCGATGAAATAGGTGTGCCAAAAGTTATTGTAATTGATTTTGACACAATTGAGGGCGATGGCTTGGTGAGCGTTCGAAATCGAGATGACGCCTCGCAAATTCGCGTAAAATCGAGCGAGATTTAATGAAAAAAATTAGTTCATCACAAAACCCTTTGGTTAAAAAACTTGTTCAACTTTCGAATAAACAAAGCTTTCGAAACAAACAGGGGCTAACTATTATTGAGGGTGTTCATTTGGCTAGTGAATGGCTTAAAACTTTTGGTTCGCCAGAGATTTGCATTGTTTCAAGTTCTTCTAAAAGTTTTGAGGTTGAGCAAGTGATTAAAAAATGCGAAGAGCTTGGCGTTGAAATTGTTGAGCTTGAGCATAATATTTATACCAAAATTAGCCCCGTAATTGAAGGTGTTGGGATACTTTTTGTTGTAAAAATATCAACTTTTCAAGATGTTGATTTTCGAAAAGATACGATTTTTCTTGAAAAGATTCAAGATCCGGGTAATCTTGGCACAATTTTGCGTAGTGCGGTCGGTTTTGGCGTTGAACAAATTATTTGCTCGAAAGGGACTGTTTCAGCTTGGTCGCCAAAGGTGCTGCGATCTGGAATGGGGGCACATTTTAAACTAAAAATTTTTGAAAACCAAGATTTAAATTTATTAGTTGATAAAATGCAAGTTCCAGTTTTTGCTACAAGTTTGAGAGCTGAAAAATCAATTTATGATGAGGATTTTACAATATAAACAGCTTGGATTTTTGGTAACGAAGGTTCTGGTGTTTCTAGTGAGCTACTTTCGGAAATTGAAAATCAAGTAATGATTCCGCAGGTTGGCGAAATTGAAAGCTTAAATGTGGCAATGGCCGCTACGGTCTGTTTGGCAGAGCAATCTCGGCAAAGGTTGAAGCATGAACATCTTGGCGAAATCTAAATAATATGGTATAATCGAATCATGAAGAAAGTTATCGTAAAGGCAAAAATTAAAAATAAGGTTGATTTTATTAAAAGAATAACAGATACAGGGCATGATTTTGGGCGAGTTATTTTTCAGAATGATCGCGTGTTTTTACCGCGAGGTTTTCAGCCGAGCAGAAATTTACCAAAGTTAATGATTCGAACAGAGATTATTGATCCAAAACGCAAACCTTGGTATCAGTTGATTCAAAAGCGCCATATTGATGCTGAAAATGTTGATTTAATTCATGAAACGCCAGTTTTAAATTATTCTGAAACAGCGCATATTGTTCAGCAACTTGGCTTTGAGATGAAAGTTGAAGTGCTTCGAAACCGCCAAAAACTTCAGGTTGAAGATACCACTTTCTTTTTAGACGATGTTGAAGGATTAGGTACTTTCATTAAACTTGAACGAGAAGTAAAAAAAGGCGATAATCCAGATGGAATTCGCCAAGAATTGTGGGATGTTCTAGAGGTTCTAGGAATCGATAAAACTGCAGATTCACCAGAAAACTATACAGCACAGCTTCTTCGAAAGAAAAAAGCTAAAAAATAACTCAAAAATCACTCGAAAAGGGTGATTTTAGTTAAAATTTTTAAATAAGCTTGAACACTTTGAAAAAAGCTGGTATAATAAAAAGTGATGATATTATTAGATCGTGTGACAAAAGTTTATGGTAATTCAAAAACTCCTGCGATTAACAGGGTTAGCCTTCATATTAAGCCAAAAGAGTTTGTTATTTTGGTTGGAACGAGTGGTGCGGGAAAATCTTCACTTTTAAAAATGCTTACTCGTGAAGAAAAGCAAACCAGCGGTAAAATTGTTGTTGGTGGAATCGATTATGATAAATTGCGAGATAAGGATATTCCACTTTTGCGGCGCCGAATTGGTGTTATTTTTCAAGATTTTAAGCTTTTGCCAAATCGAACTGTTTTCGAAAATGTAGCTTTTGCGCTTGAAATTGCCGGAATGACTAATCATGAGATTAAAACGACTGTTCCGAAAGTTATTAAACTTGTTGGTCTTGAAGGAAAAGAGGGAAATTTTCCACATCAGTTAAGTGGTGGTGAAAGACAACGCGTGGCAATCGCCCGCGCAATTGCTCGCCAGCCAAAAATTCTAATTGCCGATGAGCCAACGGGAAATCTTGACCCAAAGCATAGCTGGGATATTATTAGATTGCTTGAAAAAATTAATGACTACGGAACAACGGTAGTTTTAACTACACACAATGTTGAAATTGTAAATAAACTTAAACGTCGTGTAATCACCTTAAACGGTGGAAAAATTACTCACGATCAATCGCAAGGGGAGTATAGACAATAATGAGAGAGGAAAATTTAAAACATCATAAAATTAAAGGCTCTCAAATGCAGCAAGGTAGAAAAAAACAAAATTCGAAAGTTATTATGCAACAAAAACAGCGCCGCCGCAAAACTTTAACTCTTTGGCGAATTACAAAATATGGTGCAAATAGCTTTGTTCGAAATGCTTGGCTTTCGGTTGCTGCAACTGCTGTGATGACTGTTACTTTGGTGATTATTTTCGGATCGCTCCTTGCGCGTTCAATTTTGATGGATACGGTTGATGACATTAAAAATAAAGTTGATATGTCTATCTATCTTAAAAAAGGTGTTTCAAATTCCGATATTGAAAAAATGAAAAAATCAATTAAAGATCTACCTTCAGTTACAGATATAACATACACTTCACCACAAGAGGCGCGTGATAGATTTGCTCGAAAAAATTCGGCTGATGCGGATATTCGAAAAGCCTTAATTGAATCGAATAATGAATTTTTTGGAATTTTTAATGTTAAACTTGTGGATATTTCGAATTCAACAGAGTTAAAAAATCTTGTTGAAAATAATAAGTTGATTAAATCGAATCTCGATCCAGATCATCCACCAACATATGCAAGTGATCGAAACGAGATTATTAAAAATATCTCAAATACAATTAATTTTGCTGAAAAAGTTGGAATTTTAGCTGGCTCAATTTTTGTAATCATTGCTAGTTTAATTATTTTTAATACAATTCGAATGGCTATTTTTAACCGTAGAGAAGAGATTTATATGATGAAATTAATTGGCGCAAATAAAAGTTTTATCGCTGGACCATTTTTGGTTGAAGCAGTAATCTGTGGAACGATTGCAGCAATTTTAGCCTCAATAATTGGCTATACTATAATTTTTCTTTCGAAATCCCGGCTCGAAGCTTATGGAATTATCATTTCGCCTGTAATTTCATTCTTGCAAGTTTATGGATTTTTGGTTATTCTTGGGTTAATATTTATCGGTTCATTTATAGGCGTTGTTTCAGCATTTACGGCAACAAGAAAATATCTAAAAATATAGAAAGGGGCTTGTTTTTGAAAAAAGATTGTGGTATAATCTATTTAGGAATAAATTTAAAATAAAAAGAAAAACAACTATGAAAAAGATTAAGAAGAAGAATTTAGTGATAAATGGCGCAATTTCTCTTGGAGTTGTTGTTGCTGGTGTTATTGCGGCTTTGCCAAAAAGTGCTGAAGCCGAGAAGAGCGTTGAACAGCTCGATAAAGAAATTAAAGCGCTGGAATCTCAAATTAGCGGTGCGGAATCTCGTGCGAGCGATCTTAGAAATAAAGCACAAACACTTCAAAATGAGCTTAGCGGTATTGAAAATGAAAAAGCTACAATTCAATCGCAAATTGCAATATATCAAAAACAATATGAAAAGTTACAGCTTGAAATTAAAAATAACGAAGAAAGTATTGAACGAAATCGAAATGCTTTGGGATCTATTTTGGCGGCAATGTCGCTTGAAGATAATATAACACCAATTGAGCGGATCGCAGGAAGCAACAATCTTTCGAAAGCGCTTGATAATTTTGAATATCAAAGTGCAGTAAAGAATCAGTTGGTTGAAAAGGTTGATAGTATTAAACGAGCAAAAGCTGAACTTGAAAAGCAGCGAGATGAAGTTAAGGTTGCTTTGACTAATCAACAACAAGCTGAATCTGCACTTCAAGAAAAAATTCGCCAGCAGAATGAATTGATTGCTCAAACTAAAAATGATGAAGCAGAATATACAAAATATGCAAACGAGCGAAATTCGCAAAAAGCAGCTCTTCAAAAACAACAGCAAGATATGATTCAGGCTCAAATTTTGCGAGCAGCTCGTGCAGCTGGTAGCGGCTCGCTTCCACAAGCTATTGCTGGAACAAGTAGTTACCCTTGGAATGACGCAAACTGTTTTGTTGATGCGAATGCGGTAAGCTATGGCGGTGCAGATGGGAACGGAACAGATGGCTATGGCTATGGTTGTCGCCAATGTGTGAGCTATGTTGCGTGGAAGTTACGCGCAACAAAAGGTATCAACGCTGCGTATTGGGGTAATGCTAAAGATGTGCCAGATAGCGCACGGCGAGCAGGATTCCGAACTGGAAGTACTCCAAAAGTTGGATCATTCGGCGTGATGAGCGGCGGTCAATATGGTCACATTGTTTGGGTTGAAGCCGTGAATGGTAATATGGTTACGATTTCGCAATATAATTACTTTGTTAATGGTAGATGGGGCCAATTCTCGACAATGACCGTACCTGCAAACACTTATGATACATATGTATATTTCGATTAATATTTAGCGAGTCAGTTTATCTGGCTCGCTTTTTATTATTTACTTTAAGTTATTTAGAAAAATAATGCAAATGTTTCTAAATTTAATCGTGTAATTTTACTATTGCAATTGTTGAACAGCTAAGTTATAATGTGAAAAGCTGTTCATAACAATATAAACCATGTTTATGAACAAGCACCTATAGAAGACAGTCGGTCAATATTTCAAAAAATTGATTTTCTAAAAACTATTTTTTGTACTTTTTGGCATACAGCAGGAGGGGGTTTAAAATATCAGAAGAAAAACAAATAACTATTGCTGAATTTAATAGAAGATTAATAGAAGATAATAGGGAATTAATACGAAAATAGTTAATGCCCTTTATCCAGCAATTGAACAACTGAAATTATATCAAGAAGCTCGGAAAGAGATTAGAAGTATGAAGTTAGAAAAAAGAACTTCGTATGAGCTTAAAGTTCAAGAAAAGGCAATTGCCTGGGAAAAAGAATATCTAAGTAGAAAAAACTTTTAGTCAGTCTTCAAGACCCAAGAAATGGGTCTTTTTTATTTTAACACTCTTCTAAAATATGTCTAACCTGCCACAATTACAGAAAAGAGAAATTTTGGCAAAATCATCACAAGAACAGTGCAAATTTGGATTATTTTAGAGCACTAAATATTAAACTTATCTTTCAGAACTTATTTTTTTGTTATGCTTGTGCTTTTGTGATATAATGGAATTTATGGATAGAGGTAAAAAAGTTGAACGCTCAACGCTAGTTTTGGTTTCAGTTTTTATGCTGGTTTTAGGCTTTGCGGGTGGCTCAAGAATAGATGATATTAGAAATTTAATCGCGCCAGTTTTTGGGCTGAAAAAGGTTGAAAGAATAGATTTTTCGAATGTTGAAAAAACTTATCAAGCTTTAGCTTCAAATTTTGATGGTGAGATTGATAAGCAAAAAATTATCGATGGTGCTTCGAAAGGTTTAGTTGAAGCGGTGGGAGATAAATATACGGAGTATATGACTTCTAAAGAGGCTGAAGAATTCAATAAAAGCTTAAGCGGTGACGTTGGAACGGGGATTGGTGTTGAGCTTGCAAAAGATGTCGACTCTGTTAAAGTTGTACGAGTTTTAGCTAAAAATCCAGCCGAAAGTTCAGGAATTTTAGTAGGTGATGTAATTTCGAAAGTTAACGGTGAAGATGTCTCGAAAGAAAATGTTTCTGAAATTAGCAAAAAAATTCGTGGAGATGCTGGAACAACTGTTAAGATTGGTGTAGTTCGTGGCAGTGAAAAAAAAGAATTCTCAGTAACGCGTGCGAAAATTGAAAATCCAAGTGTAGAACTCTCGAAGAAAGAAGGTGTTGCAACGCTTTCAATTTATCGTTTTGATAGCGAAACTGGTGTTTTGGCGAAAAAATATGCCGAAGAAATTAAAAATGAGGGAATTTCGAAAGTTATTTTAGATTTGCGTGGAAATGGCGGCGGATATGTTCAAGCTGCAAAAACTGTTGCAAGCTTATGGCTTGAAAAAAATGCTTTGATCGTTAGTGAAAAAACTGGTTCAAAAACGGTTGAGGAGATTCGAGCGACTGGTGACAATCCTTTGAAAGGTATTAAAACTGTGATTTTGCTTGATGGTTCCTCGGCTAGTGCGAGCGAAATCGTTGCGGGAGCTTTAAAAGAACATAAAGCTGCTCAAATTGTTGGTGAAAAATCTTACGGTAAGGGAAGCGTTCAGACTACTATTGATATGCCAAATGGAGCTTTATTGAAAGTTACGATCGCGAAATGGTTTACGCCAAGTGGGAAAAATATTTCAAACAATGGAATTTCGCCAGATATTAAAGTGAGCGCGCCAAAGGGTGAAAGTTATTTATTGAACGATATTCAAAAAAACAAGGCGTTAGAAATTTTAAAATAATTGCAGAACTATTTAGGAGGGAAAATGGAAGCAAGAAAAAAGATCTTATTAGTTGAAGACGATGAGGTTTTGGCTAGCGTATATCATGCAAGGCTTGAGATGGAAGATTTTGAGGTTATGGAAGTTCATGACGGTGAGCAAGCGTTGACTGCAGCTTTAAAATATCGTCCAGATTTAATGATTCTTGATGCAATGATGCCAAAAATTTCGGGCTTTGATGTGTTAGATATCCTTCGGAATACTCCTGAAACAATGAATCTGCAAATTATTATTCTTACCGCTTTAAGCCAAGAAAGTGATCGTGAGCGAGCTGAAAAGCTTGGTGTTGATGAATATCTTGTTAAATCTCAGGTGATGATTTCAGATGTGATCGAGAAGGTTCGTGAACATTTGGGCATTGGTGAAGATTATTAGCGGATCTAAAATGAGTAAAATAAAAAATGAGTCAATCTTTCGAAAGGCTCATTTTTTATTGCAATTACGCAGCAACAACTTCTACAACTGTGCGTCGTTCTGTTTTGCCAGTAAATTTGCGTTTTTGGATTTGTTTAAATTTCACAACACCGTCTTGTTTGGCATGAATCGTGAAATTTCGGCTCATGTAAGTTCCTTCACCAGCCAATTTAGTTGCGCCAGTCTGTCGAACGAGAACTTCGCCCTCGTTAACTTTTTGGCCACCAAATCGTTTAACACCAAGGCGTTGACCGGCGTTATTGTGGACGTTCTTACTTGAACCACCCGATTTAACGTGTGACATTTTTACTCCTTATTAGTACTAATAATTCACGCGCCACAACTTGATTTTCGCGATAATATATTAAATCTTGTGGTTTAACGCGCATAAATTCCTTTCTATTATAACCCAGCTCATTTAAAAAGTCAATAAGTGGAAGGTGCGAAAAATCGCCATTTTGTGTTTTCCAAGCAGGAACAGCAATGCAAATCTGTGTGCCTTCTGGAATCTGATGGGCTAGATTTTTCAGAAAATTAGAGATTATACGGTTGCAATTTTCGCGAACTTCTGCTAATTTTTTGGGTGAAGGTGGAGCAGAGAATGGTTGCCCTAAGTAAGTCTCGCAAACCACGCTTAAAAGTTTTTTTGCAAAACTCCATTTTTCAATTGTAGCATCAGCCTCGTAAATTTCTCCAATTTCACCGTGCGGTTTAAACTCTCGCATAAACCAATTACTATTTTCTTTCGAAAATTCCACCATTTTTTCACTCAAATCTGTTCCGTTTGCTTTAAAACCTTTTAGAAGTGCTTCTTGAATAACTGTGCCAGTGCCGCAAAAAGGATCGAGGATTTCTGGCTTTTCGAAAGTTTTTTTACTAAAAAGTGCTTGAATTTGCGGCTGATTTTTGCCGGCACCGAAATTGATCATTGTTTGGGCAAGTTTTGGCGGCAGCATCCCAACAAAAGCATCGCGCTTCGGCCTGTTTTGATCGCGTTTAGCGTAACTTGTGATATTTTGGGCGCCCTCGCTGTAAAAGCAGCAGACAAAGGCTCAAAGCAATAATTGTTTTTTTACCGCCACGAACTACTAAAATTTCGATTTTTTTCTCGCTTAAGCCAAGCTTATTATTGTGCGAAATTGCGGTTGAAAGCTCGGCGGTTTTCGAAGGAATTATTCTCACTGAAACACCGTGATTTTTAAGCTTTTGTTTAATGATTGCTCCAGTTTTTGAAACTTCGTTCGCCCGAATTTTTAAGCCATAAGCTGAAATTCCTAGTGTAATTTTTCCGCTAAAATCCGCAAAATCGTGTTCAAAAATTTTGGTTATTTTTTTTGAGACATCTCGCCAATCTATTGAATTGATTTCAAAAATAACTTGGCCAGTTTTTAAAATTGAACCAAAATGCGAAACATTGAGTTTTTCAGTTTCAATAAGACAAGCATAATTGCCCAGTACGCGAATTTTGTCGCCACCAAAAACACTTTCTAGCTCGGCGATCCCGATAGCAGGCTGTCTGCCTAAAATTGCAATTTTCATTATTTTATTATAGCATATTTAATTGATTTTAAGAACATACTTGACAAAATATACAGGAAGAGGGTATAATATAAGCATAAACGAGTTAAGTTAATATTCACCTTTATTGGTGGAAAAGGAGAAGAATGAAATATAAAATTAAGATAGCAGCAATTTTGGCGGTTGCAATTACTGGTGGAGCTTTAGTGCGACCAGCTTTTGCTGATACGCCAAAACAGCTCATAAAGATTTTAACCTCAGCTAATATTCAGCTTAAAGCTGACCCTAAAGTAGATAAGGTTGCGGTCGATGATCGCTGGTATAGTTTTGGAATGGATTTTGATATTCAGGAAACGGTCAATCCTGGTGACTACTTCTTTATTTACCAAAAGGGTATCGCTGGTATGGGTGAAATCCGAGACTTCGACATTAAAGCTAATGGCAAAACTGTAGCAACTGCCAAAGTTGTTGAGTCCAACAAGGGTCGTGGATTCTATCATGCTTATAAAACTGATGCTGCGGGTATTGCTAAGTTCAATGCCTACACTGTAGATGAGGCTGTGCCTTGGAGTAAGTGGAAGATTACCTTTAATCAAGACATTGCAGGTCAGAATGTTAATAAAATAGGTTTTAATTTTTCTAATATTGGTGCTAGTTACCCAATAGCTAATGCAACCTTCTATGACGTTCGTACTTTTGCAACAGTTAATGACCGAGAAGTTTTTAGTAAAAATATTAAGGTTAGAGCTTATGATGAAAAAATATCTTATGCTGACATAATTTGGCGTGGAAGTTCTTACTTTGACTCTGCTACCAAAAAAGGCCTCTTGCAGTTTGGTATAAAAACTAAGAGCGACTGGAAAGATGCTAACATTAAAATAGAATTAGAGAAAGATTCGCCAGTTGTATTTAGCAAAGAAAAGGCAGAGCGAAACACTGGATCGAATTTTATCTTTGATGATAATAACAGGATTAATGCAGATAAGCTCATTATGGATTATCCACGAACTGGCTTTAAGCTTGGATTTGATAGTGAGGGCTTGCTGGGTAATGTTAAAGTTCTGCAGCAGCAAAACTTGAAGAGTTCTTCTGGGTTCTATCTACCTGTAGAATTAAACTCTGATCCAGCAGCTCAAGCTAATATTGACCTAGTTAATGGCAAACTCAAGAATATCAAATTAAAAGTTACGGTAACTGCAAAGGATGGCTCAATTATTTTTCAAGGTGACACCAATCATGAGATGTTGATCAGAGGTATCTTAACTCAAGCTGATCTTGAAGCTATTAAACCAAAACCAACCGAACCGGTAAAAGAAGCAGAAGCTAAAACTGAAAAGCCAGCTGAAGCTCCTCGCAGTGAGGCAGCTCCAAAGACTCCACAAACTGGATTTAAAAAATCAGATAATAATGATGTATTCGGTTGGATTATGCTAGCTTCGGCTGTTCTTATGACACTAACTAGTGGTGTAGTTATTTATCGAAAAAAATCAAAAATTAACTTGTAAGTTAAAAATATTTGTTAAATAACTTATAATCCATAAAAGACATTTGCTAAAGTATTATCGAAATGCAGATGTCTTTTTTTGTTTTAATATGGAGCAAGAAAAATTTTTTAGATTATGCTATAATAAAGCATATGAATTTTGATTTTAGTGAATTTGATGATTTAGTTGAAGATTGAATATATTCAACTAATATCCAACTAACTGTGGATATTTTTTTAGTGTTTATGGTATAATATAACTATATGGAAGAAGATATTAGAACTGAAAACGCTGAGATTAAAAATACTGAAAATCCGACAGAAAACGAGGTTGAAATTTCAAATAAAGATCAAAATTTTGAAGAAGCTGAAAGTTCGAAAAAAGATGAATCAACTGATATTTTCCAGTGGGCAAATTTGACTGATGGAATCAAAAATGAGCTTGATGTAGAATTTTTCTTATTTAATAAAAATTTTGTACCTTTTACAACTAGCTTTTCGAGTGAATTGAACTCACAAATTAAGCCGTTGTTTTTGTTTGATATGATAAACTTTGTAAATATGGGAGCGGGAACCGGCTTGAGCGTGCGAGACTATGAAATGGATGGTGGCGCGGGCAAAGATGTACTTTTAAAAACTGAACTACAAAAAGTTCAACACGCTGATGTGCTATTAAACATAATCGAAACGCAATATTCCGACATTGTGGAATTTAACGAAAATGAACACGATTTTAAGCGGATTAAAGGAATTTTGGCAAGGTTTACAAATTCTAAAGGCGAGAAATTTTATGTTGCTAAACAAATTATGCAAGGGCAGGTTTTGCGCGGAGCAACTGCTTGGGAATTTCGAAATGGTAAATTTGGTGCATTTGAGCCTGAATTTGGTTTAAAAATCCAGCCAGATAATCAAGTTTTGATCGTAAATAATGATATCTTTATTTTCAACCAAGGAAAATTCGAAAAACTCTTTAATTATGATTATAAAAAACAAGTTTTAGCTGATAAAAAAGTTTTGGAAATCGAAAGAAAGTATAAATTAAGTTTTCCTGATGGTTTAGATTTGCAAACTTTGGTTCGCGAGCATAAAAAGGCTGCTACGAAATTACAAAAAATGGATGAAATTGGTGAAATTTCACAAGAAAAAGTGGTTGAATACGCTGATGAAATGCAGCTTGAATTAATGACGGACGACAACGGTGCGATCATTATTATGGATGGCAACGATTTGGATATGTTCGTGAATTTAATTAATGAAGATTATATCTTGAGCGAAATCACTGGGCGCCGTTATGAAATTAAAAGCAAAAAATTGCTCGATGAGCCAGAAGGTGAACCGCCACGAATGATCGGAAGTGAGTAGTTTTCGAAAATGAAGCAAGCGTTAGCTTTGGAGATTATGCTCTCAGGCAAAAATGTTTTTTTAACTGGTGCAGCGGGAAGTGGAAAAACTTTCACGCTTAACCAGTTTGTTAAGCTTGCAAAAAATTCTGGAAAAAAGGTTAGTGTTACGGCTACTACCGGTTTAGCGGCAACTCATCTTGGAGGGAATACTATTCACGCTTGGAGCGGAATTGGAATTTATGATTATATTTCTAAGAAGTTTTTTGAAAAATTCCCGAAAACACGGGCTGAAATTATTAAAAATACAGATATTCTGGTGATTGATGAAATTTCTATGTTGCACGATTTTCGACTAGACATGGTTGAAGAAATTTGTCGCACAATTCGCCAAAACGACAAACCTTTTGGTGGGATTCAAGTAATTTTATGTGGTGATTTTTTTCAACTACCACCAATTAACCGAGCTGGCGGGCGAACTGGTGGCTTTGCAATTCATTCGAACGCCTGGAAGCTTGCCGAATTTACGATTTGCTATCTTGAGGAAAATCACCGCCAAAAAAATGATGAACTATCTGAAATTTTAAACGCACTTAGAGCGGATGATTTACGTCGAAAACACGCTCAAAGTTTGCTTGATCGCATTGATATTGAGCCTAATTTTGAAAGTGATGATTTTTCGAAAAACTTAACCGAACTCCACACTACTAATATCGATGTTGATAAAATTAATGAGCAAAAGCTTGCCGAACTTGAAGGCGAGGAGTTTCATTTTGCGCAAACTATAACTGGTGCTAAAAACTACGTTGAAACTTTACAGAAATCCGTTCTTGCACCAGAACTCTTGCGACTCAAAAAAGGTGCTTTAGTGATGGCGGTAAAAAATGCCCAAAACCGCCAATATGTGAACGGTTCAATTGGTGAAGTTATTGATTTTGAAAGACTAACAGATTACCCGATTGTTCAATTTCGAAATGGTAAAATTATTACAATGGTTCCAGAAACTTGGGAAATGCGTGATGGTGAAAAAAAACGAGCAAGTATTATGCAAATTCCACTCAGACTAGCATATGCAATTACAGTTCATAAAAGTCAGGGAATGACACTCGATGCCGCTCGAATCGACCTTCGAAAAGCCTTTTCTGAAGGAATGGGTTATGTGGCGCTTTCTCGTGTTCGCTCTCTTGATAGACTTTATTTGCTCGGAATAAATCGCACTGCTTTGATGGTTAGTGAAGAGGCGCAAAAGATTGATTTTAGACTTAAAAATGAAAGCTTAAAAGCCGAAAAGCGTTTTTCGCACTTAAAAGAAGTTGCTAAAAAGCGTGAAGCGGGCAAAATTGTTGAGGTACAACCATTAAAAACAACTTGGGCTGAAAAGCTTGAAAAAATGCGGCAAGAATATCCAAATGCATATCGTGCGTGGAGACTTGTTGATGATTCGAAATTACAAGAAATGGTTTTCGAAAATGGTAAAATTGACGCAGATTTAATTGCTAAATTGAGTAAAGAACTCGGTCGCCATAAAGGTTCGATTGAAGCTCGCATAAAAAAACTCTTTGGTGAAGATGCTATATAAAGTAGGTTTTTAGTTAATTTATTTTAAAATTAATTGTATGTAAAAGGCTTTCGGAAATTCGAGAGTCTTTTAACTTTGATTATTTTTTTATGGAATAATAAGGGTTAAAGGCTCAAAAATATGAAAACAATAAAATAGTTAAATGTCAAAAAATAAAATAAAATAAAACTACATAATGTCAAGCGAACAAATTGTTGGCAGAGGGCTTTGAAATGTTTTAGAATAATTTAGCATAAAAGCTATTGACTTTTTAAAAAACTTATGCTATTATATAAACATACAAAACAATTAAGATCAAATAAGTCAAATAAACAAAAAAGGAATAAAAATGACAAAAAAACAAACAGAAACAAAAATTGCTAAAAAAACTACAACTAAAAAAGTTGCTGAAAAAACTACAAAAGTTTCAAAAAAAGAGCAAGATATTAAAAAAGCTAAAACTTTGCTTACAAATAATGGAATCATTATTGCTGAAGATGGAACAGTAGTGGTTGACCAAGTTACGCAAGATTTTCGAAGTGCAGTTTTGGTTCTTTCACTTGCAATTAATCTTGTTGTGTTTGTAACATACTTGATTCTAATGTCTACAACAAAATATGATACTGCATTAATCAGTGCATTATTACCACGATAAATTAGTTTTCAACAATTAAACACAAGCATTGTGGAAAAGTAGGGAATATCTGTTAAAAGGCTTGCTTTTCCACATAGTTGTGGAAAAATATATAAAAAATTATTTCTAAATTTGCGTGTTTGTCAAAAATAGGTCTTGCGAAAAAAAATAATTCGCGGTAAACTTAAATCAGTGGCAACGACAGAAACAAACAGAAAAACCACTAAACAAAAATAAAAGCACGTTAAAATAGATGTAGTTTTTAATTTAAGGTCAACTATCTGGTGATTAAACAGCTGGACAAATTCCAGTAACCAGGTTAAAATAATAGCTGGAGCACATTTTAAAACCTCCCAAAATAAAACTCCACCTCATATATAAGTCTCTCAAACAGCAATATGGTTGGCTATACGCCAAGCAAAAAGCTAAACTTATAATGAATCTTAAAACAAAAATATAACAAAAACAAAAAGTTTAATCATCAGTTAGGTGGCTTTAAATTTATGAATTACACGGAAGAATCAGTTCACATACCAGTTTTATTGCAAGCGAGTCTACAACAAATTCAGCCAAAGAGAGGTGAAAGTTATCTCGATCTTACGGCGGGATACGG
>CALHWG010000081.1 GCA_938036745.1 uncultured bacterium | reverse complement strand
AATTCTCAGGTGTAAAATACTCCAATAATCGCTCCATAATCCTCCACTTTTTTAAATTAATTATAAGTATAATTTTAGTCTTCAAGGATGGCCTTGATACGACGGATACCAGAGGCAGAAGACTCTTCTTTTTTGATTTTAAATTTACCTAGTTGTCCGGTCTGATTAACATGTGGTCCACCACAAATTTCGCGAGAAACTGGCTGTTCTTGGACGCCGATAGTATAAACTTTAACTAGATCTGGATACTTATCCCAAAACTGTCCGTGAGCATGGAGAGTGTTGCGGGCATAGGCTTTGTCGTACTCTGCAAAGGACACGGGATGGTTTTCAGAAATCCAAACATTAACCTGGTCTTCTACGAGCTGAAGTTCCGTTGCAGTGAGTTTTCGATCTAGATTAAAGTCAAAACGCAATCTTTCAGCGGTAATATTGGAGCCAGCTTGACCAATATTGGGACTGATATGTTTCTGCAATGCCGCTAGTAACAGATGGGTGGCTGTATGATATTTTGTGGACATTTCACTATGATCCTCAAGTCCACCCTTAAACATCCCTTGAGAAGCCGTTTTTGAACGCTCGCGCTGAGCCTCCAGATGGGACGCAAATTCTTCACGCCAATTAGGGCTGAGTTTAATATTTTCTTTAAAAGCTTCTTCCGTTGAAAGCTCAAGCGGAAAACCAAAAGTATCATAAAGCTGGAATAATTCTGCACCAGTTAAACCATCTTGAGAAAATTTTTCAAGCTCTCTCAAACCTTTTCGAAGTGTTTGACGGAAAGCTTTCTCTTCTTTCGTCATAACTGCAATAATTTCATCAGATTTTAAAGCAACTTCCTTGTAATCTGGCGCATAGATACTAACAATTACTGGCACAATCTGTTCAACAAAATTATCTTCTACGCCCAAATCAAAAGCCTTCGCCATCGCGCGACGAATAAATTTTCGCATCACATAACCTTGCTCTTTATTTGAAGGAATACATCCATCGACTGCTAAAAATGTTGCACTTCGCAAGTGGTCAGCAATCACGCGCATCGAAACCTTATTCTCATCGTATTTTTTACCACTAATTTCTTCAAGTTTTTCGATAATTGGTTTCATCAAGCTAATTTGGAATACGTCTGGATTGTTAATTTTTGCTGCAGCAATCCTTTCTAAGCCACCCCCAAAATCAACGTTTTTCTTTTCGAGTGGTTCGAAAGAACCATCTTCCATTCGTCGATATTGCATAAAAACTTGATTGCCGATTTCCATAAACCGACCACTATTACTTGCTGGGTGAGCCTCACCAAAACTAGCGTCATGATTTTCTTCACCAAAGTCATAAAAAACTTCTGAATCCGGCCCACAAGGATCACCAATTGGCGTTGAGTCTAAACCACCACCACGGCTCCACCAGTTTTCTTTATCGTTATAAAAGAAAATTCGTCCGCCTTGAAGCCCGAGCTTGTCACCATTTTCAGCCGTATCAAGCTCAACAATTTTTGCATCAATCCCTTTTTCAGCAAAAACCTTTCGCCAAATCTCTGCCGATTCGTCATCACGTGGAATATTATATTTTTCGTTACCAATAAAACAAGAAACATATATTTTCGAAGGATCAAGGCCTACTATATCTGTCAAGAATTCAAAAAATTGCCGAATTTGTTGCTCTTTAAAATAATCGCCAAGAGACCAATTTCCAAGCATTTCGAAAAATGTTGTGTGGCGATTATCACCAACATCATCAATATCTTGCGCTCGCAAGCAGGTCTGACTATCTGTTAATCGCACACCCTTTGGATGTTTTTCACCCAAAAGATACGGCAAAAGCGGCTGCATTCCACTCCCCGTGAAAAGAGTTGTCGGGTCATCTTTTAAAATTAAAGAAGCGCGATCGATTACCTCGTGGCCATTTTTTTGACAAAATTCTAAATAAGCTTTTCGGATTTCTTGTGCATTCATATTCTTTCATTTTACCAAATTTTAACTTTTTTAGCAAATTGTTGATTTTTGAAATTATATTTTATATAATTTAAGTATTCTATTATTATCGGAGGTACGTTATGAGTGGAATAAGAACTGGTCGCGCATTTATAGTTAGTTTTTTACTTTCAATTTTTATGATAATTTATTTTGGCGTACTTATATTCGCTATTTTAAATAACGAGTCTCATAATAATCAGACCAATAGCCCCAAAAATGAACAAAGAATTGAAAAATTGGAATAAAACTACTATATCTTCTACACTTAATTATTTTCGAAAGTCAGTACATACTGGCTTTTTCTTTTTATAATAAATAAAACCACTCTTCAATTTTCGAAAAGTGGTTCAATATCTTAAATACAAAATTCTATCGGAATGCCACCAGATATGCTACCAATCCAGCACCAGCACCAAGCATTAGAATTGCAATTATAGCGAGCACAAAACCCCAGCCAGATTTCTTCTTATGCTTAATGGGTGCAGAATATTCATCACTCGAAAGAATCGGTGCTGACATTTTTGCTCGCCGAATCTCCTTTGTAATCGTTGCGGATTTTTGCTCATAGCTAGAAACCGGCTTTTTAAATTCGAAACTTTTAGCCTGATTTTGATTTGTACCTAATGGTCTTTTTTCAATTTGCGGATTTTGTACGAAAGGTGTTTTTAGCTTTTCAATTTCATCAACAGGCTGAATTATCACCTTTTCCGAGGCTTCATTTTGCTTTGAATTTTCTTCAACTCTTTCATCAAACTCAAAAATATCTATTCTTTTATTATTTTCTTTGTTTTGCCCTGATTGATTTTTTAGCTCAGTCTTAACTTCAATCTTTGAAGCTTCGGTCTCAGCTTTACTATCTATCTCTTTTTTGATTTTATCAGAATTATCAAGAGTAATCATATTGCCGCCAGTTTTTAGGCTTGAAATTTCTGGCATAACTTTTTCTGGCTCATTTTCGAGATTTAGATTTTCGAAATTTGAACTAGGAACTTTTCGCTCTGGAATTTCAACCGTATGTTCGCCATGAAAAACTCGAAGTTTATTGTTATCATCACCAATACGATAGACACCAGCATAAAACTCTGCCCGACTTGATGTGGTAGTTTTTTGCTCCGCAATATCAATTTCATTTTTTTGAGATTGAACTTCAGTTTCTTTTTTTACTTGAGTTTTTTCATTTTTTGAAACAACTTTTTTTCGAATCGGTGAATTTTCAAGCTTTTTAATATTTCGAATTGGTTTTTCACCGCCATATGTTTCTAAAATTGGGCTTTCGAAAGCAATTTTCTCTTCTCTTGCTAAAAGTGAAACGCCAAAACTATCGCGGTGATGTTCTGGTGGAACGGGTACACTAAAATCATCCAAAATTCGAACTCTTGGTTTTTTATAAACAGATTTTTTCTCATTTTTTGGTTTTTCAGCGACCTTTTCAATATTTCGAATTTGTGCTTTTTCGTTATTTTGATGCAATTGGTTTGCCGGCTGCGGAGCTTTTCGTGCAAAAACCATTTTTTGTTGTTCACGAGAATGCTCAATCTGGCTTTCAATTTTCGAAAAAACCTCATTATTTTTCTCTTTCGAATTTGGTACAACACCATTTTCAAGATAGCTTCCAACCGCTTTATCTAATTCTTCAAAATCTATATCTCGCATATTTTTCCTTTTACTTTTTTATTGTTTCAAAAACTTTTTCTGCAATTTTAGCAAATTTTTCAACGTTCAAACTTGCTCCGCCAATTAGCAAACCATCTATTCCTTTAATATTTGCATAATCTCTTGCAAATTCTGGCTGGACACTTCCACCATAAACTACTTGAATATTCTCAGCAGTTTTTGCGCCATAAAGTTGTTTTATTTGATTTCGAATAACTTTTACCGCTTTTCGAATATCATCAGGGTTAGCATTCACGCCAGTTCCGATCGCCCAAACTGGTTCATACGCAATAATCACTTTCGTAATATCTTCACTTGATACATTTGCAAGCCCGCCAATTAGCTGATCGTTTAGAACTAAATCAGTTTCATTATGGTTTCGCTCATCAGATGTTTCACCAATACACAAAATTGGCCGAATATCGTTTCGAATTGCTGCAGCAACTTTTGCACGAATATCTTTATCTGTTTCGTGAAAAATATTTCGCCTTTCAGAATGGCCAACTAACGCATATTGAACAATTCCGCGGAGCTGTGAAATTGCTATTTCGCCAGTAAAAGCTCCGTGATCTCGCCAGTAAAAATTCTGTGCCGCTAACTTAAATTGCCTATGATTAACTTGCAAACTTAAAGATTGCAGAGTGAAAGTTGATGGCGCGAGAATAATTTCCATTCCACGATGAGTTTGAATTCTATCACTCAATTTATGCAAAAAAATACTCGATTCCTGCATATTTAAGTTCATTTTCCAGTTGGCGATAACAAGTTTTTTATCCATAATACTTTTATTTTATCATTTTATTTTATTTTTGTAAATTCTTATGTTTTATTTTCTAGAACTTCAAATCCTGGTAAAATTTCACCGCTCATCAATTCAAGAGCTGCGCCACCGCCAGTTGAAATTAATGAAAAATCTGAATTTTCCGCATTTTGACTCGACCAATCCAAAACGAAAGCCGAGGTGTCGCCACCACCAACTATTGATTTTGCACCATTTTTTGTAGCTTTCGAAATTGCAGAACAAGTTTGAGAAGAGCCTTTTGCAAAATTCTCAAACTCAGCATAGCCAATTGTTCCATTCCAAACTATCATTTTTGCATTTAAAATTTCATTTTCAATTCGCTGAATCGATTTTTCTCCTAAATCAAGAATAATCTCGTTTTCTAAAACCGCCGTAACAGGCTTTTCGATTCTCTCAGCATTTTTCGAAAACTCACTCGCCACAGCGACATCTTCTGGCAAAATTATGAAACTTCGCAAACTATTAAACCCAACTTTTCGCTCCGCAAGTTCAAAAATCTGTTCAATAATCTCATTTTGGCCATCTTCAATTCGGCTTTTTCCAACTTTAACATTTAAATATTTTAAAAAAGTGTTCGCCATAGCTCCAGCTACGATAATTTTATCAGCTTGCTCAATAAATTTCTCAATTAACGGTAGTTTATCAGATATTTTCGCACCACCCATTACCGCCACAAATGGTCTTTCGGGGTTCTTAAAAGCTTGCAAGATCGTCGAGTATTCTTTTTTAAGCAATAAACCAGCTACGCTTGGCATTTTTTTGGCAATTTCACTAGTTGAGGTATGCTCACGATGGATAACGCCAAAACCATCTTGCACAAATAAGTCCGCACCAGTAACCTGTGCTAACGCTTCCGCAAATTCTGGTAAATTATTTTTTTCAGCCTTCGAAAAACGCAAATTCTCTAACATTTCAATCTTATAATCATCATTGGCATCTTTCATTGAAACCGAATATCGTGTTCGCGGAAAGATTGGAGTAGTGTGAAAATTCATAGGAAAATTTAAGCCTTCAGCCCGTAGAAGCTCACGCAAATTATTAAAAACTGGCCGCAAAGAATATTTTCGAGTTCCATTAGGCAAATGTTCAAGTTCACCTAAATCAGCAATTCCTTCAACCGATTTTGGTCGGCCCATATGCGAAATAATAATTATTTTTTTAACACCTCGTTCAATCAGATTTTTTATTGTCGGTAAACTCGCCCGAATTCTATAATTATTCAAAATCTTCGCTGAACCATCTTCTGAATATTCAATAGGTACATTATAATCTGCACGAAGTAAAATTACTTTTCCTTGCACATCAACGTCATTTATAGTTTTTTTGCTAAACATTTTGTTCCTTTTTATTTTGAAAATATTTTACACAATTTTAACATAAACTCATTAATTATTCAACTATTTTATTACATAGGCTATATATTTTATATTACTAAAAAATAGCAAAACTCTATTCCAGCCATACCCAATTCTATAAAATATATTACACCAATTAAGCAATAAAACTATTGACATATAAATAATTTTGTGCTATAATGATAACATAATCATCCAAAAAACAAAAAATATCAAAATAAAAAATGATTATAGAAAGGAAACATTTTGTTTAAAGTTATTCGAGTAAACCAATCTGAAGAATCTTATTCAGTGAACGTTCGAACAAGTCGCGAAAAATAATTAAGACTTTCAAAAACCTAAAAAATCGCCCGCTGTCCTTGGGGCGATTTTTAAATATTTTAGTAAATTGTCAAGCGTTATTATTTAGTAGATTTTGCCATTCGTTTGCGCTCATTTGAGTCGAGATAGCGCTTTCGAAGACGCAAATTCTGCGGTGTAACTTCAAGAAGTTCATCATCCTCAATAAAATCAATACACTGTTCAAGGCTTAAATCTGTATATGGCGTTAATTGAACTGCGCCATCAGAAGATTTTGAACGCATATTCGTGAGGTGTTTTTCTTTCACAACATTAATTTCAAGGTCTTCTTGGCGATTATTCAAACCAACAATCATTCCGGCATAAACTTCAGTTCCCGGACCAATAAATAATTCGCCACGGCTCTCTGCGCTTTGAAGTGCATAAGGTGTTGATACTCCTTTTTCGAAAGCGATTAATACACCGTTTCGACTTGAAGGAATTTTAGCTCCCATCTCTCGATAACCATACGGCAAGCTATTCATAATGATCGTGCCTTTTGTAGCAGTTAGCATTAGATTTCGAAGACCAATCATAGCGCGCGTTGTAATAATATAAGTTAAGCGAGTAGCTCCTGTTGGTAGGCTTTCTTGAGCACGCATTTCAGCTCGGCGAGCCCCCATTTCTTGGCTCACCGCACCAACAAATTCGGGCGCAATTTCAATAATCAATTCTTCAACTGGCTCTTTTTCGATACCATCTTCTTGAATTGTAACCACTTGCGGGCGACCAACTTCAAACTCAAAGCCCTCACGGCGCAAGGTTTCAATCAAAACAGAAAGGTGGAGTTCACCACGACCTGAAATAATAAAACCAATTCCACTTTCTTCAACTTGTAGTGAAACATTTGTTTCGAGCTCTTTCTTTAGTCGATCGCCAATTTGGCGTGAAGTTGTAAACTCACCTTCACGACCTTTCATTGGGCTGGTGTTTGGGCCAAGATACATCGAAAGAGTTGGCTTTTCAACCTCAATTGTTGGCAAAGCCTCAGGATTGTTTGCATCAGCCAAAGTTTCACCAATTTCAGCTTCAGAAACACCTGTGATCGCTACAATATCTCCAGCAAAGGCTTCTTGAATTTCCTCACGGTTCAAACCACGGTATGCAAAGAGTTTATCAATTTTAGCTTTTTTAACCATACCATCTCTCTTAATTAGCGCAATTTGTTCGCCAGATTTCACTTTTCCGCGTGAAATTCGCCCAATCGCATATTTTCCTAAGAAATTATCGTAAGTCAAAGAAGTTACAAGTAACTGAAAATCACCCTCAAGCTCAACTTTTGGCGCAGGAATTTCATTAATAATCGCATCAAAAATCGGCTCGAAATTTGCATCCGCCTCAGGATTTTCTGGCACTTCAGGCCACGCTTTACCATCGCGCCCAATTGCATAATAGGTTGGATACAGCAACTGATCATCATTCGTAGCAAGTTCCAAAAATAAGTCTGAAACCTCATCATTCACTTCTGTAATTCTGCGAGCCGGCTTATCAATTTTATTCACTACCACAATCGGCTTCAAACCAAGCTCAAGAGCTTTCGAAAGCACAAATTTCGTTTGAGGCATTGGGCCTTCTTGAGCATCCACCACCAAAATCACACCATCCGCCATATTTAGCGTGCGTTCAACCTCGCCAGAAAAATCGGCATGCCCCGGAGTATCAATAATATTAATTTTATAATCACCATGATAAATTGATGTCTGTTTTGCGGTAATTGTAATTCCGCGCTCTGATTCTTGATCGCCCGAATCCATCAAAAGTGTTTGGCTCATTTCAGCCTGATTTTCACGAAAAGTATTACTCTGTTTCAAAAGACCATCAACCAAAGTTGTTTTTCCGTGGTCAACGTGAGCAATAATCGCTACATTTCGAATATTTTCTGATTTCATATTTTCTCTCTATTAAAAATTATTATAAAACTTTAAATATTCTACCATTTTTTTCGCTAAAAATCAACTAAACTATTTAGAGAAATTACGCCACCAAAGAATTTTATTCGCAATATTAAATAGCCAACGCACTCGCCGATTATAATTTAAAATTATCAAATGCGTATGTTGATGTTTAACAGTTTTTCGAACATTTTGTGCCGCACGAGCGTAAATTGAAAAACCCTGAGCTTCATATTTTGACAAAATTTCAAAATACTCTTCTTTTTCTGTTTGCGAAAAATTACTAATTGTATCTGTAAATTTCTTCGGAATTAGGAGCAGATGCTTCTCAACCTCAAAGCCGTCCCAAATCTGATACGGAAATAAGTTTTCAACCAGTGCAAAATGTTCAAATTTCTCTATAACCGAGTCGTCGCGCATCACTCTGTCGTAAAAATTATAGTCTTCGCCCTCGTGTTTTTTATTTTCTGCGTATTTTTCATATTTTTTACCAACCCCATTAGGTTTTCGCGTATCCATTATTTTTATTTTACCTTTCGATTATACACATTCATCTAGATAATCTTAACATAACTTTAATATTTTTTCAAAAAATGAAAAAAGTTGTTGACTTTACAAAAAAAGTCTGCTAGAATAGTAATTGTTCGGGTGATTAGCTCAGTTGGCTAGAGCATCTCGTTTACACCGAGAGGGTCTGGGGTTCGAGTCCCTAATCACCCACCAATTGAAATTATATCAAAAAGCTTCAATTCTGGAGCTTTTTCTTTTTTTCGAAATCTTAACTCATTGACTTTTTTAGCTTTTTATGTTATTATATAAGTATTCTAGTACCTTTCTATACTGGACTGGAAAATATTTATGAAAGTGAGGGGTTGAAAAAATGATCAACCTTCTTGTAAATTTTATACTGTT
>CALHWG010000080.1 GCA_938036745.1 uncultured bacterium | reverse complement strand
AACCCGAGACCTCATCCTTACCATGGATGCGCTCTACCAACTGAGCTATCGCGGCGACAGTCCAATTATATCATACAAAATGTAAAAATTGAAACTATTTTTGTTTTTTAGTAGAAGGTTTTTTAGACAACGAAAAGGTCTCGAGCAGAGCTACACTAATCACCCAAATAATTGAATTAACCAGAAAAACACCAGATGCTAAAATTGACAAAAATATAATTAGATGACCTAATCCCTGATTAACAAGACTAACTACACTCGCTACACAAAAGCTCGTTACAGCGAGAATAATATAAAACCTCTGCAGTTTTATGCGCTCATTTGTAGTCTCTAGGTATTTTGAAAATGTTTTTCGAAAGTTATTCATGGATTGATTATACCATATTTATCTAAATAGGTCAATTTAATTCTAAGCTAGGGTTTATTCTTCCAGAGAAATTAAGTCAAGTATCGCCGAAACAAATTCAGCCTGACTCCAAGTTAAGGGAGCTACGGAAAGCCATTCAAGATTACGAGGATTGATTTGCTCTGGTAAAATTCCAGTAGAAGAGCTCCTTGCTAAAACCCAATCCAATATCCGTTCAGCCTGTCGTTTATCGCCTTTTGCGAGATAAAATTCTGCTTGCCAAAGTGTTGAAATTATCCAAATATTAGAATTATAATCATCAGAAAAACGATAGTAAACATCATTCTCGAAACGAGGAATACCAATATTTCGTTCCGCTTCAAAATACTCCTTTAGAGATTCAAAAGATCTCTCAATTTCAGACGAACTAAAATCAAAAAGCCCAAACATAAATGCACTGTAAAAACTCAATGCATCAATCTTATGATCTTTTTCACCAGAAGGCCAAATTCCACGATAGAAATAATTTAAATCTATGTTAAATAATTCTTGATTTGCCACTTTCTTAATTTTATCAGTAGTAGCCCGCCAGCGATAAGCGTCTTGAGGCTTGCCAAAATCTTAAGCAAGATCCGCGGCGGAATTTAACACAACAAAAACAATCGAATTCGAATATGTATTGAAAGAAAATCCATCTCCCATAGTTCATAGTTTGGTTTTCGGATTAAAATATCCCAGTGCATTCTTTTGAAATTCATCTTTAAAAATATTAAATACCAAGTCTTCATTACCTGTTAGGTTTTGGTGGCGAGCTTTAAGGTCTTCCAGTTTAGCGGTAAGGGCTTGTTTTTGCTGGTTCGCTAGCTTATATCTTTCAATTAAGATATTTCTATCTACTTTTTCAGGGTTTAAAACCACCAATTCATCTTCACCATTGTTTTTCAAGAAAACTGCATCCACACCTTGCTTACGAAGTTATTCCGTAACTTCATTTAGATCTTCTACATATATTTCATACCTTGATATTACTCCATTTCATTCAAAAAACAACCGCCCATAAAACGAACGGTTGTTTTTTAAAGTATTAACGCTTTGAGAACTGTTCTCGTTTTCGAGCTGAGCGCAAACCGTATTTTTTGCGTTCCTTCTCGCGAGGATCGCGTTTTAGAAATTCAGCCTTTTTGAGAACTGGTCGCAAGTCAGCATGAGCAATAGTTAGAGCTTTCGAAATAGCAAGCTTAATTGCGTCAACTTGACCAGCTAAACCGCCACCGTTAACCTTTACGGTAATATCAAAATCAGCTTGTTTACCAACTAAGGCAAGTGGATCTGTAATCTCAGCAAGCATAGATTTATTACCATCAAGGTATTCGATTGCAGTTTTACCATTAATAGTTAAATTACCTTTTCCAGTATATAGTCGAGCGCGAGCTGTTGCAGCCTTGCGTCGGCCAAGACCGTAGAAATATTTAGCTTCAGCCATAATTATTTAACCTCAACTTTCTCTGGTTTTTGAGCAGCGTGATTATGTTCAGCGCCAACATAAACTTTCAAACGTTTCATTCGATCTGCTTGAAGTTTGTTTTTCGGAAGCATTCCATAAACTGCTTTTTCAATAATCATTGCAGCGTTCTTTTCGCGCAATTCTTTTAGTGAAGCTTCACTCAAACCGCCAGGGAAACCACTGTGTCGGTAATACATCTTAGCTTCTTCTTTATTACCAGTAACTTTAACTTTTTCGGCATTAATAACGATCACATAATCTCCACCATCTGTGTGTGGGGTGTATGTTGGTTTATTCTTACCTGTTAGTAAAGTTGCAATTTTTGCACTGAGTCGACCAAGTGTAGCCGATTCCGCAGCATCAATCAATAGCCATTTTCGCTCAACTTCAGTTGGCTTTTGTGAATAAGTTTTTGCATTAACAGCCATTTACTTATCCTCACTTTCATGTTTAATCTCATCAACAAACTCAATTGTAGCCATTTGAGCAGCATCACCGCGACGAATTAGAGTTCGTTCAATTCGCAAATGACCACTATTTCGCTTCGAAAGTTGTGGAGCAATAATGTCTACTAATTTATTCGCTGCGTCAATATTACCAAGTTTGGCCATAACTTGACGACGGTTATGTAAATCACCTTTTTTTGCTTTAGTGATAAGCTTTTCTGTGTAGCGCAAAGTCTCTTTGGCTTTTGGCAAAGTTGTTTCAATTTTGCCATGAATGACTAACGAAGTCGCTAAGCCTTTGAGGAGCGCACGGCGTTGGTCGCGTTCACGACCAAATTTTCGCCCTTTATATCCATGTCGGTGCATATTATAAATTTAACTCCGCTATTTTATCTTTTACTTCATCCAAAGCTTTGCTTCCAAAGCCTTTAAGTTCACGCAAATCTTGTTCGGTAAGGTTTACTAAGTCGTGAACAGTACGAATGTCATTATTAACAAGCGCATTTGTTGTTCGAGCTGTCAAGTTTAAATCTTCAATTGATGTGTGAAGTTCACTTGCTTCATCTTCAAATTCTTCACCTAAAGCTGGAGCAGCTTCAATTGTTGTAGAACCAGCAAGAGCCGTATATTGATTTGCTAAAATTGCCGATGCTTGTTCGAAAGCTTCCCGTGGAGAAAGCGATCCATCAGTCTCGATAGTTAGATCTAATCTATCAAGGTTCGAAACCTGACCAACACGAGTATTATCAACTTTATATCGAACTCGCAAAACTGGCGTAAAAATTGCATCAACTGCAATCATATCACTATGAATTCGGTCCTCACTCGATTCTTCAATAGTTTTATAACCATGACCAGATTCAACCACAATATCCATTGCAAATTTAGTCTTTTTATCGTCAATAGTTGCGATAACTTGATCTGGATTTACTACTTCCATATCAGCATTTGCTTGAATATCACCAGCAGTAATTACGCCGGCACCAGTTTTTTCCAATCGAAGTTCAACAGGCGAATCAGTGTGAGCCTTAAATTTTACATTCTTAAGATTCAACATTATGTCAACCACGTCTTCTTTTACACCTTCAATTGATGTAAATTCATGGCTAACTCCGTCAATCTTAAAAGCAACTATTGCTGCACCATTAATACTCGAAAGGAGCACTCGGCGCAAGCTATTTCCAAGCGTATTACCATATCCAGGCTCAAGCGGTTTTACAACAAAAGTTGCAACATTTTCGCTTAAGTCTTGAATTTCAGCAAGCGCTGGATTGTGAATTAATTTTGACATATAAACTTTTAGCTCCTTACCTTTTATCGTGAGTAATATTCAACGATTAGCTGTTCATTAATTCCAGCTTCTGCTTCTTCTCGTTTAGGAAGACCTGAAATAGAAACCGTCATTTTCTTACTGTCAGCTTTTAGCCAGCTAAGTGGAGCTGGGGCTGCATCAGCAACAACATCTTCAAGATTTGTGAAATAGCCAGATTTTTGGCTCTTTGGTCGAACAATAATCTCGTCGCCAGCTTTTAGTCGAATTGAAGGAATATCAACTCGTCGACCGTTCAACAAGAAATGTCCGTGACTCACCAATTGGCGAGCTTGTCGTCGTGAAGTTGCGAAACCTGCTCGATAAATAGCATTATCTAAACGAAGTTCCAAAAGCTGTAATAAGTTTTCACCAGCCAAACCTTCACGGCGTGACGCTTCTTTCATCAATCTTGCGAATTGCTTCTCAAGAAGTCCGTAAAGTCGTCGAACTTTCTGTTTTTCGCGCAATTGAACTGCATATAAACTTGGCTTTCCTTGTCGAGAACCTGAATGTTGACCAGGAATTCCACTTTTACGTGCCATAATTTTAGCAGCTTTTCGATGAAGGGCATAGCCTTCTCGGCGTGATTGTTTAACAATCGGAGATCTATCTCTCGCCATAATTAAGCCCTCCTTGCTTTCTTAGGACGAACGCCACCATGTGGGACGCCAGTCACATCTTTAATACTTTCAACGTTAATGTTTACATTCGAAAGTGAACGAATCGCTGAATCGCGACCAAGTCCAACACCTTTAACGAAAACATCAACTGATTTTAGCCCATAAAGAGCTTGTGCATTTTCGGCTGCTTTTTCAGTTGCAACCTGCGCTGCATAAGCTGTACCTTTTTTACTTCCTCGGAAGCCACAAGCACCAGCACTTGCTGCCGCTAAAGCATTACCTTTTTTATCCGTAAAAGTAATGATTGTGTTATTAAAGGTTGCTTGAATATGCATTTGACCTGATGGAACAGATCGGCGCTGTTTTTTACGACTAACTTTTTCTGCCATTTTTCTATCCCTTTCCTAAATCAAGTCTTGCTTGCTGCTTTTGGCTGTGCTCCACCAACGGCGATTGCGCGACCCTTTCGAGTTCGTGCGTTCGTTCGTGTGCGCTGACCGTTTACAGGCAACCCTGATTTGTGTCGCATACCTTTATAGTTGTTAATGTCTTTTAGACGTTTAATATTATTTGCCACGAGGCGTTGCAGATCACCTTCTACGGTATAATTATTGTCAATAATTTCACGTAGCTTCTGTTCTTCAGCCTCGGTGAGATCTTTCACCCGAGTGGTCGGCTCAATCTTAGCCGCC
>CALHWG010000079.1 GCA_938036745.1 uncultured bacterium | reverse complement strand
ATAATTGCTACCAAAATTTGCGTGTGCGAGCGAGAAAACTTTTGGAAGATATTAAAGCTAAATTCTTAGAATTACAGAAGTAGGCTAAAAGAAAAACCCGCATTTCGCGGGCATAGAAGAGTTATGGTCTGTAGAATATTACTTTATCTGTTTTTAAGCATATTAATATTCTATAAATGTATGTAAAAATAAAAAGTCAAATATTTTTTAAAACTTTTCCGAAAATATGATACTAAAAATACAGAATTAGCACTCTATTGACCTAAGTGCTAATTTGTGCTAAACTTAAAATATGAATATTACACCACGACAAACGCAAATTTTGGTAGCAATTATTGAGCAATACGCTGAAGTTGCCAGCCCGGTTGGTAGTGTTACTTTGGCGAAGCTTTTTAATGTTTCAAGCGCGACAATTCGTTCTGAAATGGCAAAACTTGAAGATCTTGGTTTAATTATGCAACCACATACTTCTGCTGGGCGAATTCCAACTGATAAAGGTTATCGTTTCTATGTGAACCGTTTGACTGCTCAAAGCGAGGGCGAAGATGAACAAATTTTACTAAATGCTAATAATTCGAAAGATAGCTTGCGTGGATTTCGGGCGATTTCTTCACGAGTTTCAGCTCAGAATGACCGCGCCGACCATGCAATTCGTTCAGCTGTAGATTCTTTAGTTGAACTTACTGGTAATCTTGGTCTTGCTACAATTGGTGATCAGCTTTATATTAATGGAATTTATAATCTTTTTTCTCAGCCTGAATTTGAAAGTGGTGAAGCGGTTCAATCTGTTGCACAGCTTCTTGATAATCTTGAACCATGGCTTCGTGAAGTTACTCCAAATGAACCGCTCAATGTTTATATTGGCAGTGAGAATCCAATTGGTAAAAGTTCGGGCGCAAGTTTAATTATTTCAAAATTCGAAAGCCCATTTTCAGAAAATTCTTACATTGGTGTGCTTGGACCAACTCGCCAAAATTACGGAAAAGTGGTACGATTAGTTCAAAAGACAGGTGAATTTTTGGAAGAGATATTATAATTTAAGGAGGAAAAGATGGAAGAAAATAATGTATTAAAAAATCAAGATAATGCAAAAGATAAGAAGCAATCAGGATTTTTTAAAAAAGATTCAAAGTGCGAAAAGCTTCAAGTAGAGAACTCAGAACTAAAAAATGATTTGCAACGCACGCGTGCTGATTTTGAAAATTATCGCAAAAATGTTGAAAGCCGAATTTCGAATGCACAAAATTTGGGCGAGAAAAAGGCAATTTTAGCATTGATCCCGATGATTGATGATATTGAGCGCGCAATTTCACATTTACCAGCAGAATTGGCGGAAAATTCTTGGGCGCAAAATGTGGTTAAAATGAGTAAAAATCTTGAAAAAAAACTTTCAAAACTTGGAGTTGAAAAAATTAATTCTTCGAACGGCACTATTTTTAATCCAGAACTTCATGAAGCGATTCAATTTGATGAAGAATCTGACGGTGAAGAAGAAGTTATTGTTGAAGAACTTCGAGCTGGATACACTTTAAAGGGCGAAGTTTTACGGGCTGCAATGGTAAAGGTTGGGCGAAAGTAGGTTTATTTATTGACATATTCTTGGTAATATGATATTATTGTATATGTTAACCCGTTTCGCCTTATTATAGAAGGTTGTTGCTCGCGGGTTAGCCTAATAATAAATAGAAAATAGAGTCTGTATAGTATTTTTTCATTTTTCGAGGAAGCCTCCTCTTAGTCATAGAACCGTCTAATATTAGGCGGTTTTTTAATTTTAAAAACTTTAAAATTAAGCATAAATATGATAAAATATAACGTATGAATAGTGGGCAAAATCTTGAAAATATTAAAAAGTTTATTCGTGCGGCAAATTATTTAACAGTTTCGCAAATTTTTTTGCAAAATAATTTTTTATTAGAGCGAGAGTTAAGATTTAATGATATCAAACCACGCCTTCTCGGTCATTGGGGGAGTTGCCCAGGCGTTAATCATGTTTACGCCCATCTTTTAGATATTCAAAAACAACTCGATTTTGCTAAAAGTGGCCTAAAAACAGCATTTATGCTTGGGCCTGGCCATGCTTTTCCGGCGCTTCAAGCAAATCTTTTTCTTGAAGAAACTCTTTCGAAGATCGATAAAAATGCAGTTCGAAATTCACAAGGTATTGCTTATATTTCGAAAAACTTTTCTTGGCCAGGCGGTTTTCCGTCGCATGCAAGCCCTTTTACGCCAGGCGTAATTCTTGAAGGCGGTGAGCTTGGCTATTCGCTCTCGACTGCTTTCGGAGCGGTTTTGGATAACCCGAATCTTGTAATAACCACTTTAATTGGCGATGGTGAGGCTGAAACTGGCCCAATTGCTGCAGCTTGGCATTTAAATAAACTGATAAATCCAGTTGAAAATGGAGTAGTTTTACCCATTTTGCATTTGAACGGTTATAAAATTTCTGGTCCGACAATTTTTGGATCGATGAGTGATTTTGAATTGATTCAATTTTTTCACGGAGTTGGTTGGGAACCAAGAATTGTTGACGAATATTCTGCTGAAGATTTCGATTTCGAGCTTTCGAAAGTTTTTTCGAGCGCTTTTCGAGATATTTCACGAATAAAATTTGGTCGAAACAATGGTTTTGTGCGGCTACCGATGATTATTATGCGAAGTAAAAAAGGAAGCTCTGGCGTTGCTGAAAATAAAGGTGAAAAAATTGAAGGAAATTCGCTCGCTCATCAAGTTCCACTTTTAAATGCCAAGAGCGATGAAAAAGAGCTTAAAAAACTCGAAGATTGGTTGAAATCTTATAAATTTGAAGAGCTCTTTGATTTCGAAAAAAGCGAATTTAAACCTTGGCTTGATGATTTTTTACCAGAAAAATCAAGTAGAATTGGACAAAACCGTTTTGTTGATGCAAATTTGAATTTTACAGAATTGAAATTGCCAGAAATTCATGAAAGAGTGGGTGGAAAATCACTCGCAATGAATGCGGTTGGTGATTTTTTGAAAGAAATTTTCGAAAAAAATCCAGAGAATTTCCGTTTCTTTAGCCCTGATGAAACTTATTCGAATAAATTAGATGCTATTTTTGAGGTAACTTCACGTTCTTGGCAGCGAGAAATCAAGCCATGGGAAAAAGATTTATCAAAAAACGGCCGCGTGACGGAAATCTTGAGTGAGCATTCTTTGCAGGGGCTTTTGCAGGGCTATATTTTAACGGGGCGATATGGAGTCTTGACTTCTTATGAAGCCTTCGCACCGATTATTTCTTCAATGATGGATCAATATGCAAAATTTCTAGCACAATCGCAAGAAGTGGAGTGGCGAGGTGATCTAGCAAGTTTGAATTATATTCTAACTTCGACGGGTTGGCGACAAGATCATAATGGATTTTCGCACCAAAATCCGAGTTTTATTGATGAAGTTTTACGCCGCGAAAATGGAATTGGGCAGATTTTTTTGCCAGCGGATGATAATTCAGCAATTGTAGCGATTTCGAAAATGCTAAAATCTCGAAATAATATTAACGTTTTAGTTGCGGGAAAAACGCCAGAACCAAGATATTTTTCTCTCGAAAGTGCGCAAAAACAGCTTGAAAATAGCGGAATATTTGTTTTTGATTCTTGGAAAAATCAAGAAATTACAGATTGGAATTTAATTTCAGAAGATGATGAACCAGATTTAATTTTGGCGGCAAGTGGTGATTATGTTTTTAAAGAAACGGTTGCGGCGCTTCAAGTTCTGCTTCATGATATGCCGCAAGTTAAAATTCGCTTGGTTTATGTTCAAACACTTTGCGGAAAAGGAATTGGAACTTTCGAAAATACACTTTCGAAAAGCAACTTTGTGAAGATTTTTACCAAAGATAAGCCAGTTATATTTGCTTTTCACGGATACACTAAGACTCTTAAATCGATTTTATTTGATTATGAAAATCCAGCACGTATTCAAATTAACGGATATGAAGAAAAAGGTTCAACAACAACACCTTTTGATATGTTAGCGAGAAATAGGGTGTCGCGATACGATATTGCAGTGAGAGTCTTAAATTTGGTTGATAAAGGTGACGAAGCTTTTGAAAAACTTGCAAGAGAATATCAAAAACGCCAAGATGATGCTTTACACTTTGCGCGAGAAAACTCAGTAGACGCGCCAGAAATTGAGAATTGGAACTACTTGAAGTTTAATTAAAGTAAAAATCACACCTTTTAATTAGTGTGATTTTTTAGACTTTACTTTAACTAGCTTAAGATATTTTCTTCTTTTAGGGAAAAAAGAATTTATTTAAGGTATTGGTATTTCTTTTGATTATTTGTTCTTCTTTAAAATAGGGTAGTTTTATAATATCTTGAATTTCAGCAATTTCACTAGGTCTATTTGATTCATCGCGTTGTTTTTATCCCTGCTAATCACATATTTACGAGAGATTGGCTCAATTTTAATTTGAACATTTACATATCCGCAATTTTTTTTAATCCGTAGTCAATATAAGACCAAAAAACAACCCTTTCATTGGGGGTTCTTTTATCAAGAATCTTTCTTAATTCATCAAGAGCTTCTTTATTGTTAAAGTCTATCAATCCACTCTGCAATATGTTTTGGTTGAGGAGATAGCCTTTTTTGCCCAGCTCTTCATATATTCTTTCACCAAGAAAGTCTTTTGTAAATTCTACTACACGTTGAGTTGTCTTCATCATTTTTTCTATTTTTTCCTATCTTCTTTTCTACTTGGATTTTTCTCATCCAGTAGTTGATATTGGATTATGAAGCCATTACTTTCAGCATAGAATTTGAGTGCCTGAATAATGTTTTCAGACTCTCCTTTAGTTTTTAGGTTGTATTCAAAAAAATTAGGGTTCTCAATTTTTAGAATATCCCCCCAATTATCAATT
>CALHWG010000078.1 GCA_938036745.1 uncultured bacterium | reverse complement strand
GGTCGAAGGTTCGAGTCCTTTCACCCCGACCAATACAAGATTATTACAGACATAACTTTGACGAGTTGTGTCTTTTTTATTATGAAATAACATTGACTTTCTAAAAAACTTATGCTATAATTTATCTATATTATTAAATTAAAAACAAAAAGGAAAAATAAATGTCAAAAATCGTTGTTGCACTCGGTGGCAATGCTTTACAAAAAAATGGTGAATTGACCGCACAGATTCAAGAAGAAGTTGCAAAAGAAACAGTTCAAAAGCTTATTCCTCTCATTAAAGATGGTCATGAGTTAGTGATTGTCCATGGGAATGGCCCACAGGTTGGAAATCTAGTCCTTCATGAAGAAGCCGGGAATTCACCTTCAACCCCTGCAATGCCCCTTCATGTTAGCGTGGGAATGACTCAGGGAATGATTGGTTATTGGATCCAGAAAGCCTTAAAAGAAGAACTTTCGAAAAACAGAATTTCGAAAAATGCTATAACCATTGTTACTCAAGTTGAAGTTTCGAAAGATGACCAAGCTTTTAAAAACCCAACCAAGCCAATTGGTCCATTCTATTCCGAAGAAGAAGCTCAAAAGGTTGCAGCCGAAAAAGGCTACGTTGTTAAAGAAGATTCTGGGCGCGGATGGCGGCGAGTTGTTCCTTCGCCAAAACCAATCCATATCCTTGAAAGTGATGCGATTATTGACTTTATGAAAACTGGTGCAATTGTTATAGCGGCCGGTGGCGGTGGAATTCCAGTAGTTTCAAATGGAGAGAATTCTTTCGAAGGAGTTGATGCCGTGATCGATAAAGACTTTGCCGCAGAACTTTTAGCTGAAAAAATTAACGCCGACACACTATTAATTTTAACCGGTGTTGATAACGCAATGATTAATTATGGAAAAGAAAATCAACAAGCTTTAGGTGTAATTTCAGCAGAAGAAGCAGAGAAATATATTAAAGAAGACCAATTCGGCGCAGGTTCAATGCTACCAAAGGTCCAAGCTTCACTAAAATTCGCAAAAACTGGCGGAAAAGCAGTCATCACAAGCCTCGAAAACGCTCAGGATGCAATTTCAAAAAATCTCGGAACAATAATTACACAATAAAACCTAAAATTAGCCTTTCGAAAGATCGGCTAATTTTATTTGAGTAATATAAATAAGATAAGCGTCCCTTATTCGAAACGCTTATCTTATTTATTTTATAAAATTAGATTTGATTTGGAGGAAAAAACTATGAGTAATTGGAAA
>CALHWG010000077.1 GCA_938036745.1 uncultured bacterium | reverse complement strand
TGGCGTGGAAATAAGGCTCAGCCGTTTCTATGGCCAGCATTAAGGGAAAACCGAAACAATTCAATCAAAATAATCAGAGAAGAAGTTAGGAAGGCAGTGAAATAATGTTTCTACCAAAACAAGAAATTTTCGAAAAGCTTAAAGAAACTGGCGTTGCTGTTTCATTGAGTGGACAAAATATTTTCAAGAAACTCCCAGCCTTAACTTTTCGAATTGATGACAACTCGCCACAATATGGACTAAAGGGTGAAATTTCTGCTCAAGAAATAATTGCTACGGTTGATATTTGGGCGAGTAGCTCGAAGGAAGCCTCAAAACTTCTTTCAGAGATTGAAAAGAAAATGCGTGAGATTGGTTATTATCTTGAATTCTCAAGTGATGTTCCAAATCCAGACTCAAGTATTTTTCATATAAATAACAGATTTAATAGTAAAAAATAAGGAGATTATATGGCTGATAGGAAAAATGCCACTCGTTCAATTGGTGCAGAGCTTGTCGTTATGGCAAAAGCTGGTGCTACAGTAGACATTAATTTTGGTGGCTTGACAAGCATTGGCGAACTTAGCGCTGAACGTGAGAAAATCGATGTTTCAACGCTTGCTGATATTTCTGGAAAACGCTATATTCCAGGAGCAGTTGAAGTTGGAGACCTTGATATTGAAGGAAATATTGAAGACTACGCTGATGTTGAGAAAGTAATGACACTCTTTGAAGCTGGTGAAGTTCGAAAATTCGAAATTCGCACAACAGAAGATGGCGGCGCAGTTTACAAATTCGATGCTTCTCTAACAAAATTCGCCGTTGGTGAACGAACTGTCGAAGGATTTAATACATATTCTGCAACACTTTCAATTAATGGAATGTTCACTCGAGTGAAAAAATCCTAAACTATAGGGGCGTTGAAATTCGCCCCACTTTGAAATTATTAAATTAAACAAGGAAACTCTATGAATAATCTTGAATTTAAAGCGAAAAATATTCGAAAAATGGAAAGAGAAACTGGCTTG
>CALHWG010000076.1 GCA_938036745.1 uncultured bacterium | reverse complement strand
ATCATCAAGACTGAGCTCCTAGAGATGAAGGAAAAGTATGGTGATGAGCGGCGGAGTAAAATTATCAATCATGAACTGGGTAAGTTCTCTGATGAGGAGTTAATTCCGGATGAGGAAGCGGTTATTTTGCTGACTGGTGAGAATTATATCAAGCGGACACTCCTCAGTGATTATCGCAAGCAAAACCGTGGTGGCAAGGGCAAGCGTGGTATGACTACCAAGGAGGAGGATATCATTGACCAGGTGGTGCCAGCAAATACTCATGATTACTTGCTGTTCTTTACGAATCGAGGTCGGATTTTCCGTCTGAAGGCGTATGAAGTACCAGCTGCCAGTCTCAGTGCCAAAGGTGTGGCGGCGGTGAACCTGCTCCAGCTACAGCCAGAAGAGAAGATCACCGCTATCATTAAACACGAGAAGAACGCTGGTGACCAGGGCTACCTATTTATGGCAACTAAGCATGGTACGGTGAAGAAGACTCCGCTTGGCGACTACGCCAATATTCGGACGAACGGGCTTATTGCTATTAAGCTAGACGATGGCGACGAGCTGCGCTGGATCAAGAAAACAGATGGTAAAAGTGATGTAATTATTTCAACATCAGCTGGTCAAGCTGTTCGATTTAATGAAAATGATGTTCGAGCAATGGGTCGTGCGGCTCGTGGTGTTCGGGGTGTTCGACTTCGACCAAATGACAGCGTTGTTGGAATGGATGTTGCAAAAGATGGAACACAAAAACTTCTTGTGGTTTCAGCAAATGGTTACGGAAAAGCAACAAAAGTTTCGAACTTTGAAGTTAAACATCGTGGCGGAATTGGTGTTAAAGCCGCAATTGTAACCGCAAAAACTGGTCCAATCGTATCTGTTCAAACTTTGCCAGAGGCTGTTTCTGATGCGTTAATGATTTCAAGCGGTGGCCAAACAATTCGAGTTGCTGTTAAAGATATTCCAACTTTAGGTCGAACTACACAGGGTGTTCGAATTATGAAGCTTTCTGATAACGATACTGTTGCAAGTGTTGGTTTAATGGAAGAAAGTCGAGAGGAAGAATAATGCCAAGATATTTAGTAGTTTTCGTGTTGGCTTGGGTAATTGCGCAGGGTGCTAAATATATTCTAGAAATTCGAAAAGATAAAAGTGCAAAATTTAAGCGAATCATTACTGAGAGTGGTGGAATGCCGAGTTCTCACAGTTCAGTAGTGATTGCGCTAGCAACACTTGTTGGTTTGCATGAGGGTGTTTATTCTTCAATTTTTGGTTTAGCTTTTGTATTTGCGATGATAGTAATATATGATTCAATGAAAGTGCGATTTTCGAATGGCATTCAGGCACAAAGAATTAATGAAATCATTGAAAAACAGAATTTAAAAATTAAAAAAGTCCGAGTTGTTAAAGGTCACACTCCACTAGAAGTTGCTGTTGGCTCAGTTATTGGAATTTTTATTGGATATACGGCATTTTTACTCGGGTTATAGACTAAATTAGATAGGCTTCCAAGGCCTATTTAATTTTTTCTAAATTTTCTTTTAAAAAAGTGTTGACTTTTAAAAATCTATTGAGTATAATGGTTAGTAGTTCAGCGCGCGGAGTAAAAAGCGAGGTTGAATAAAACTGAACTTTAACAATTTAATTGTGCAAATTTATCGTCAGTCTATTTTATAGATTATCAATTTGATAATTCTTTTTATGGAGAGTTTGATCCTGGCTCAGGATTAACGCTGGCGGCGTGCCTAACACATGCAAGTCGAGCGGCAGCGAGTTTTACACTGAATTCTGGAAGCTTCTAGTTTAAAGAGAAGATTTATTCAAGAATTTTGTGTAAAATGTCGGCGAGCGGCGGACGGCTGAGTAACGCGTGGGAACGTACCCCAAAGTGAGGGATAACGCATCGAAAGGTGTGCTAATACCGCATATGGTCTTCGGATTAAAGCCTTCGGGCGCTTTGGGAACGGCCTGCGTAAGATTAGATAGTTGGTGGGGTAATGGCCTACCAAGTCGACGATCTTTAACTGGTTTGAGAGGATGATCAGTCAGACTGGAACTGAGACACGGTCCAGACTCCTACGGGAGGCAGCAGTGAGGAATC
>CALHWG010000075.1 GCA_938036745.1 uncultured bacterium | reverse complement strand
TTCAGGAGTATTAATTGAAATTTCTGGCTGAATTTCTTGGGTGATCTCGAAAACTTCTTCGCTCGGATTTTCTATTTTAGGATCTTCAAGAATTGCCGTAATATCGCGGTCGGCCTCGTCGATTTCTCGTTGATTATTTTTTTGTTCAATTTTTTGGTATTCCTCAGCTTTTTTGGTATCTTCAATAGCTTTTAATTTTTCGGCATTTTCGCGCGTAATTCTTGGCAATTTTACAGTAAAAGTGCTACCTTTTTTATATTCGCTTTCAACATCCAAGAATCCGCCAATCGACTCGGTAAGTTTGCGCGATAAAAATAGCCCGAGCCCTGTACCATTAATTTCTCGCGTTTCAGAATTATCTACACGATAAAATTTTTGAAACAAATGTGGAATATCTTCGGCCGGAATCCCAATTCCACTATCTTTAACAGAAATTTGAACATTGTTGTTGTCGCCGGTAATATTCACAGAAACCATTCCGCTCGGCGTATATTTTATGGCATTTTCGAAAAGGTTATTTAAAATTTCATGTAAGTGATCGCGGTCGGCATGAATAAAAAATACTGGCGTTAGAGTTTTTTCGCCTGTTTTGTGGTTATCTGGTTCGAAAATATAATTCAATCCCTTTGCCTCAGCTTTTGGTTTTAGCCCTTCCCAAATATTTCGTGAAAATTCAATTGCATCTAAAACAACAGGTTCATTTTTGAGCCGTCCGTCTTCTGCTTTTGTAATATCTAGTAAATCTTGAAAAAGTTGGCCTAAATGCTTGGTGTTTTCGTGGGCTTTTTGAAGGTAAGATTTTGCACGTGCGTCAATCGTTGCAGTAGCTGGGTTGAGAGCCAAGCCAATATATCCTTCAATGCTTGCAACTGGCGTTCTCATTTCGTGGCTCGCAGTTGATATAAATTCAGCTTGTTCACGGTTTTCTTTTAGCTCTTTCGAAATATCTCTAAAAACTACAACTACGCCAGAATTTTGACTATCAATCGAGTTTACGGCCAAGAAAATCGGAACAATTTTCCCACTTTGAGTTTTAATAAATAAATCTCGTGTTGTGAAATTTTCACCAGTTCGTAAAACACGATTCACTGGGTTGGAAATTTCAATCATTTCACCGCCTTCATTATTCGTAATTTTTAAAACTGAATTAAAAACCAATCCAGCCGCATCGCTACCATTCCAGCCCGTAATTTGCTCTGCTGCTGGGTTGATTGCCAAGATATTGCCTTTTGAATTAACTGCCAAAACTCCATCATCAACAGCATCTAAAATTGCTTTTCCGTCGCCTAAAAAGCTGCTCGAAGTATTTTTCGAATTTTTATTTTCTGAGTTTTCGCTAAAAATATTTTTTAAGTTAAACATTGCCCACTTCCTTGATGTAAATAGTTTAACATAATCACTTTCAAAAATCAATAAAAAAGCGAGCATTTAGCTCACTCTGTTTTAGAATAATTTTGCAACTACTACATCACAGCAGTGCAAATTATTCTTGAAATTATCGATGTAAAAATCGATAATATTACGATGCGTTTCAACGTCCTGTTCAACATTTAAGTCTTTGCTATCTAAAAGATTGGAAATTTTAATATT
>CALHWG010000074.1 GCA_938036745.1 uncultured bacterium | reverse complement strand
TCTTGCGAATTTATGCTGCTCAAGGTCAAGATATTGCTTCGAAGCACCTTGAAATCATCGTTCGTCAAATGTTCAGCCGAGTTCAAATTGAAGATGCCGGAGACTCATCGTTTATCATTGGCGATGTAGTTTCGAAAGCTGCCGTTGTTGAAGAAAATAAACTTCTTGAAGCTGAAGGCAAAAAACCTGCTGAATTCAAACAGCAACTTCTTGGAATTACAAAAGTTTCAATTTTCAGTGACAGTTTCTTGTCTGCTGCATCATTCCAAAATACAACAAGTGTTTTGATTAATGCAGCAACTTCTGGCCGAATTGATAAGCTTCGTGGATTAAAAGAAAATGTGATTATCGGACGCAAAATTCCTGTTGGAACTGGCGCTCGAGTTAACGCAAAATCTGAACCTGTTGAAACTAAAGAAGAATTCGAAAACGAAACTAACGATTCTATAGTAGAAGAATAAAAAACTTAAAACACTGGCTTCGTTGCCGGTGTTTTAATTTGCGTTAAAGAACGAAAAATGATACAATATTAGCATAAACAAAATAGGAGAATATATGAGTTCTAATGAAGCTAAAAAAGTTGGCGTAAAAGCTTTTCGAAATCGTGGAATTATTTTTGCAATTTTAACGATTATTTTAATTATTGCTGGCTCAATTTGGATTACAAAACCTTTTAATGATTTTCTAAAAAGACAAACTTGGAAACAAACTGAAGGGCAAATTTATGGTTTCGAAAAGAAGATTATAAATGAAAAAACCGGTGAATATAAATATACGGCAGTTGTAGATTTCTCAGTGAAAGAGAATGAAACAATCGAATTTCACTCAGAGCTAAAGAATGAAAAACCAGTTATTGGTGAAAAAGTAAAAGTTTTTTATGATGAGAAAGATCCAAATTCTGCCGTTGAAGGTGATTTTGAAATTATTAAAATAGTTGCTCCGAGCGGATTGCTGATCGTTGGAATTATTAGTGCGGTTTTAGCAATGATTTCTTTCGAAAGAATGAAAAAAGCTAAAAAGATGCAAAATCAAGCAAATACCTCAGCCTTTGTGCAGAACTTTATTCCGCAAAATAATCAGGAAAATAAGTAATGCGAACAATTTTTACGGATGGAAGTGCCTCACCGAATCCTGGCCCTGGTGGTTTTGCCGTTATTGAAAACGGCAAACCGATTGCTTTGGGGGCTGAAAATCCAAGCACGAATATTCGAATGGAAGGATTAGCTTTGAAAAAAGCTTTTGAAATTTTAGAGGGTGAAGAAGCTGAAATTTTAACAGATAGCGAGTTTTGGGTTAATGTTTTAATAAAATGGGCACCAGCTTGGGAGAAAAATGGCTGGAAGAAAAAAAATGGTGAAATTAAGAATCTTGATATTGTAAAGCCGCTTTTTGAGCTTTATAAAAATTCGAAAGTTAAGCTAAAATGGCTAAAAGGGCACGCTGGTCATGAGTTTAACGAAATGGCTGATGAATGGGCGAATCGGGCAAGAAACGGGGAAAAGCTTTAATTCTATTATTGACTTTCTTCGAAAGCTGTGATAAAATAAGAGTTCCGCTCAAAAGTGGAAAATAAAAATTCGGAGGAAATTATCCTTATGAAAAAAGCATTCAAAGAAGCAAAGGAATCATTGTTTGTGTTCTTGTACTTTACTACAGTCTTTAGCCTATCTTGTTACTTAACCTATTTGACACACTGGAATTTTGGAATATTTATGTTTGGATTTTTTTGGCTTTCGCTCTTTTTGCTTCCAAAAGTTTTTAAACCAAAAAATACTGTTCCTGTTCGAGCTAGTGCTTATTCAAAAAGATAGCTATTAACTGATAAAGTCAGAAAAATCTGGCTTTTTTCTTTTGGCTATTTATACTTTACAGTTTTTTAAAAATATGATAAAATTAATAGCGAAGCGCTGTTTTTGTGCTGGTTTCGAAAAAAACAACAAAACTAGCGTGAAACAGCAATAAAATAATAAATTTAAGAGGAATCAAATGAATAAAAATACTCCATTGGAAAATTTCCGAAATGTTGGTATTATTGCGCACATTGACGCCGGTAAAACTACAACAACAGAAGGTATTCTTTACCGAACTGGTTTAACACACAAAATCGGTGTTGTTCGTGGTGAAGGTGATGGTGCAACAACCGACTGGATGGCTCAAGAGAAAGAGCGAGGTATTACAATTACTTCTGCTGCTGTTACTTGTTTCTGGAAAGATCACAAAATTAATATTATCGATACCCCAGGACACATCGACTTTACTGCCGAAGTGGAGCGTTCACTTCGCGTTCTTGACGGTGCTGTGACTGTTTTTGACGGTAAAATGGGTGTGGAAGCTCAGTCTGAAACTGTTTGGCGACAGGCTGACAAATACGGTGTGCCACGCGTTTGTTTTATTAATAAAATTAACCAAACTGGTGGTGACTTCTATAAATCAATTAAATCAATTCACGATCGTTTAAGCAAACAAGCTTTCCCAATTCACTTGCCAATTGGTTTCGAACAAGAAATTAATGGTGTTGTCGACCTTATTGACATGAAAGCTTATACTTATGATAACTACGCTGACCATGAGTTGAAAGTTGGTGAAATTCCAGCAGACATGATTGAAAAAGCTAAAAACGCACGTTCATTGCTTGTTGAAAATGCGGTTGAAGCTGATGATGAACTAATGATGCGATTCTTCGAAGAAGGTGAGGAATCGATTACAATTCCTGAACTTAAAGCTGCGCTTCGAAAACGAGTTCTTGCTGGTGATTTCTTCTTAGTAACTGGTGGTGATGGTCGTGGTGTGATCGTGGAAAAGGTTCTTGATCTTATCAATGACTATCTTCCAAGCCCACTTGATATTGCTTCGATCAAAGGAACTGATGCAAAAACTGGTGAAGCTATTGAGCGTAAACCATCTGTAGATGAACCAACTTCTGCACTTGCATTTAAGATTGCGACTGACCCATTTGTTGGAAAACTTGTATTCGTGCGTGTTTATAGTGGTAAAATTACTGCTGGATCATATGTTCTTAACACGATGACTGGTAAAAAAGAACGAATCGGACGAATTGTTCGAATGCACGCCGACAAGCGTGAAGAAATTTCAGAAGTTGCCGCTGGTGATATCGCCGCTGTTGTTGGTTTGAAAGAAGTTACAACTGGTGCAACTCTTTGTGATTTAAATCATGGTGTGATTCTTGAAGGTATTGAGTTCGCTGAACCACCAGTTTCGATTGCAGTTGAACCAAAAACTAAAGCTGACCAAGAAAAAATGGGTATTGCTCTTCAACGACTTGCTGAAGAAGACCCAACTTTCCGAGTTCATACTGATGAAGAAACTGGTCAAACGATTATGTCGGGAATGGGTGAACTTCACCTTGATATCTTGATTGACCGAATGAAACGTGAATTTAACGTTGAAGCTAATGTTGGTGAACCACAAGTTGCCTTCCGTGAAACTATTCGTGGAACTGCTGAAGCTCAAGGTAAGCACGCAAAACAATCTGGTGGTCGTGGTCAATATGGTGATGTTTGGATTCGCTTTGAACCAAATGAGCCAGGAAAAGGCTTTGAATTCTTTGATGAAATTAAAGGTGGTGTTGTGCCACAAGAATACCGCAAACCAGTTGAACAAGGTGTGCTTGAAACACTTGAAGGTGGTGTGATTGCTGGCTATCCAGTAGTTGACGTTAAAGCTACACTTTATGATGGTTCTTACCATGATGTCGACTCAAGCGAATTGGCCTTTAAATTGGCTGGTGCGCTTTCAACTCGTGAAGGTATTAAGAAAGCAAATCCTGTTCTTCTTGAACCTGTGATGAAAGTTGAAGTTACAACTCCTGAAGAATTCATGGGTGATGTGATTGGAGACTTGAACTCACGCCGTGGTCGAATCGACTCAATGGATGATTTGATGGGTGGAACAAAACTTATTCGAGGTTTCGTTCCTCTTGCAAATATGTTTGGCTACACTTCAGACCTACGCTCGATGAGTAAAGGTCGTGCAGCTTCAACAATGGAGCTTGCGCAATATGAAGAAGTTCCACCTAACGTTGCTCAAGAAATTATCGAAAAGCGAAACGCTAAATAATAATTTCGAAAACTTAAAAACTACCTCTTTCGGGAGGTGGTTTTTTATATTAATATATGATATAATAGTGCGGAATATAATAAAAAGGGAGCTTTTAAATATGGCAAAAACAAGTGTTCAATCAGTCGAGCCAATGGTAGCAGATTTAGTTAATGGCTGGTTGAAGTCATATGGTTTAGACTATAAATTAGAACAAGAAACTTTAAATTCTGAGATTGATAATGCGTTATCAGAATATTACTCTAAGCGTGGAGGAGTTGGAGGAAACCGCCCTGATGTTAAATTATTACGTAAAGATAAACATACAGAATACTGGCCTATTTTAATTGAATATAAAGGATATAAAGATAAATTAGAAAAACTAGATTCCGATGGTCGAGTTGATAATCGAAAAGCTAAGAATGAGCTAAATTATGCAAATATTAATTCTTTTGCTGTTAATGGTGCAGTTCACTATGCTAATGCGTTGCTACATTATACAAGCTACACTAATATTATTTCAATCGGTGTTACGGGTTATAAAAATGAGCTTGGCGAGCTCCAAACACAAATTGGGGTTTATTATGTTTCAAAAGATAATTTTGGTATTGGCCAAAAAATAGATAATTATACTGATTTATCTTTTCTAAAACCCGATAACTTTGATGCTTTTATTGAAAAGGTAAAGACTTTAGAGTTAACTACTGAAGAGGCCGAGAAGCTAAAAGAACAACGCGAAAAAGAAATTGATGCGAGTTTAATAAAGCTCAATAATGACATTTATCAGAACGAAAAAGGTTTAGGTGAAAGTGACCGCGTTTATTTGGTGGCGGCTTCTATTATTGCTACTCTTGGTGTTGCGGGTAAAGTAAAACCTCTAGATAAAAAAGATTTAAAATCATCTACAGAAGAAAATGATCGAGATGGTGATATTATTATTCGAAAAGTTGAGTCATTCTTAAATGAGAAAAATATTCCTCAAGCTAAGAAAGAATTGATCATTCGAACACTAAAAAACACATTAACTACGGACAATATTAATAAGGAAGAGAACGGCGAAAGCCAACTCAAACGAGTATTTAGTAAGATTGTTGATGATTTAGGTATTTATTATAAAATTGGTTTGAATACAGATTTTACAGGAAAGCTCTTTAATGAAATGTATTCATGGCTAGGTTTTACGGAGGATAAACTCAACGATGTTGTTTTAACTCCATCTTATGTGGCTACTTTATTGGTTAAACTAGCTCGTGTAGATAAAGATTCTTATGTTTGGGATTTCGCAACTGGTTCTGCTGGTTTGTTGGTTGCGGCAATGAACGAAATGCTTAATGATGCTAAAGCAAAAATTACATCACCAGATGAATTATATAAAAAAGAAGTAGAAATTAAAGCAAACCAGCTTTTAGGTTTGGAAATTCTCTCGTCTGTTTATATGTTGGCTGTTCTTAATATGATTATGATGGGAGATGGCTCATCGAATATTATTAATGAAGATTCCTTAAAACAATTTAACGGAAAATATGGCTACGGTAAAACTAATAAGGATTTCCCGGCAACTGCCTTTGTTCTAAATCCACCATATTCAGCAGAAGGTAATGGTATGATTTTTGTTAAGCGTGCTCTTTCTATGATGAAGTCGGGTTATGCATCTATTATTATTCAGAGCTCAGCAGGAAGCGGTGGGGCTAGAGAAATAAACAAAGAGATTTTAAAATCAAATAGGTTGCTCGCAAGTATCAAAATGTCAAGCAAATTGTTTATAGGTAAGTCTAGTGTTCAAACATATATCTATGTTTTTAGAGTTGGTGAAGCTCATGAAAATGACTATGCGGTAAAATTTATCGACTTTACGAATGATGGCTACACTAGAAGCAACCGTAGAAAAGCAAGCAATAACCTTCGGGATACAGACCACGCTAAAGAAAGATATCAAGAAGTAGTTGACTTGGTTAAATTTGGTAAGAGTAAATTAAACTATTTAACTGAATCAGAATATTATGAAGGTTATATTGATGTGGACAAAGGTGATGATTGGAATCAGACCTCACCGGTTGATATAAAGCCAAAGCTAGAAGATTTTAAAAAGACGGTTGGTGACTATCTATCTTGGGAAGTTTCAAATTTATTAAAGAGTGAATCTAATAAGGAGGATGAAACTCTGGGAAAATAGATGCCTCACTTAACGAAAAGCTAGCGAGTGTTGAGTGGGGCGAATATCGAATTGGTGATTTATTTGAAATAAAGCCTACAAAATCATATAAAGTAACTAATACTGATTTATTTGATGAAAACGGGCATATACCAGTAGTTACAAACTCGAGTGCTAATAATGGAATAACTGGATATACAAATAAACCATTTACTGAAGAAGGAAATATTATAACCTATAGTGATACTACGACAGCAGATAGTATTTTCTACCAACCAGATAAGTTTGTCGGATATTCGCATATTCAGGGATTATACCCTATAGACTATCCTAACGACTGGAATAAAAATTCTTTATTGTTCTTTGTTTCTGCCTTTAGAAGTGTTTCCAAGGGTAAATTTAGTTACGGTAATAAATTTAACAGAAAGATTGCTTCAGAGATGAATGCAATTCTACCAACTAAAAATGGAAAAATTGACTTTGATTTTATGAAAGCTTTCGTCGCGGAGCTGGAAGCTCAGCGCGTCGCGGAGCTGAAAAACTACTTAGAAGTTAGCGGATTAGATGATTACGAGCTATCTAATAAGGAGTTGGAGGTTCTTGAATCTTATGATTCTGTTGAGTGGGGCGAATATCGAATTGGTGATTTATTTGAAATAAAGCCTACAAAATCATATAAAGTAACTAATACTGATTTATTTGATGAAAACGGGCATATACCAGTAGTTACAAACTCGAGTGCTAATAATGGAATAACTGGATATACAAATAAACCATTTACTGAAGAAGGAAATATTATAACCTATAGTGATACTACGACAGCAGATAGTATTTTCTACCAACCAGATAAGTTTGTCGGATATTCGCATATTCAGGGATTATACCCTATAGACTATCCTAACGACTGGAATAAAAATTCTTTATTGTTCTTTGTTTCTGCCTTTAGAAGTGTTTCCAAGGGTAAATTTAGTTACGGTAATAAATTTAACAGAAAGATTGCTTCAGAGATGAATGCAATTCTACCAACTAAAAATGGAAAAATTGACTTTGATTTTATGAAAACCTATATTTCAGCCATTACAAAATTAGCAATTAAAGATGTTGTTAAATATGCAGATAAAAGGATTGCTGCGACTAAAAAAATTGTAAATAAGCAATAAAAGCTTATATTCCGCTTGCGCTTAACCTATTCAAAGTGCTATAATTAAAGCAGGAAATCAGCACTTTTAAGCGAATAACTTGGTGATTTTGGCAAGGTGAAAGGAGGAATCTTTAAACCCCTATAGCAAACCAACAAAAGTGCTACACCACTTTTAAAAATTTGCTAAGCACATTTAAGAATCATCTATAGCATTTTTAATTAACTGCTATAGCAAAACAAATCAAAAGCCTTTTAAGGAGGAAAAATGAGTCTTAAATATAAAGTTATTCAACTTGTAAACCCTGCAAAGCGTGAAGAGCCAAAAAAGTTTTATGCTCAACTGGCTGAAGCTGGTCGTGTTGATTTGGATGAAATCGCTAATAGTATTTCAGAAACTTCAACCACAGTTAGCCATATTGACGTGCATGCAGTTTTGCTAGCACTAACAGATGAGCTTTTAAAACGATTAGGGCGAGGCGAAATTGTTCATCTTGGAAAACTTGGTTATTTTCATACAACTATTCAATCTAAAGGTCAAGATAAAGAATCTGACGTAACGGCAAGCTCGATTGAGGGTGTAAAAGTTCGTTTTGTGGCAGGTGAGGCCTTAAAAGATAAGCTAAAAGCGGCACATTTTGAAAAGGTTGAAAAAGCCAAAACTACCGAGCCAAAACCAACCGAAAATAAGCCAGCGGGTGCTTAAAATTAGCTAAAGCAAAAATTTTAAAACCAGTTTTGAGTAGCGAGAAGAGCTATCGGGCTGGTTTTAAAATTGGTTTTTTTGTGTTAAAATAGAGGATATATGAAAAGCCTTGTAGAGATTTTAAAAGAAGAATATCAAAACTATTGCCAAGATAAAAATATTGACTGGTTGCAAAGTGTAGAATTTGCTGAAATGCGCAAGAAGCGTGGTGCAGAGTGCTATTTTGTGGCGTTAAAAAGTGATGAAAATATTGAAGTTGCTGGGCTAATTTCTAGCAAAAATAAGCGTTTCGATTTGGTGATGGTTGAGCAAAATGATGTTTCGCAAGCAGATTTTGTGGATTTTTTGTTGAAGAGTGAAGAATTTGCACGTGAACGTGGAGCGATTTCTTACCGGATTTTACCAAAAGTGGTGCGTGCGCTTCGCAATGATAAACTTGAAATTATTGAAAGCAACAATCTTGATTGGCTGAATAAACCGCTACTAAAAGCTAGTTTTAAATATTATTCTGGCTTTAAGCATGAGTTTGATATGGACGTAAATATGCACGTTTATTTGAAAGATCTAACAGGGCTAAGCGAAGATGATGTGGCTTCAACTTATAACCAAACTACACGCCGAAATTTGCGTGCAGCAATAAAAAAAGGCGTGAATGTTCGCAAAATTGAAGAGAGCGAATTTGCTGATTTTGTGGCGATTTTGAAGAGCTCAAACCAGAAAAATGGGGTTGGTACGCGTGATGAGGAATATTACCATGATTTAAAAACTTGTTTTGGTGAGCGAGCGTGTTTTATGGGTGTGGAATTTGAAGGAAAATTAATTTCTGCTGGCGTGTTTATCTTTTCGAAAAATGAAGTTGTTTATTTTGAAGGTGGTTCTTTACAGGAGTATCGCAAAATTCCAGCTTCAACATTTTTGCAAGATTACATGATTAAAGAGGCAATTCGTGCAGGAGCTTCGAAATATAATTTTTATGGCATTACGGCAGAACCAAAGGCAAGTTTGCTGCGTTTTAAAGCTGGTTTTCGTGGTGTGGCGGTTGAATATGCTGGTGAATATCGCAAACGTTATTTGGTGCGAGCAATTAAAGCAAAAATCTTTCGAAAATAGTTATAAGAAGACTAATACTAAAACTAGTAAGCTAAAATGGGAGAAATAAGAGATTAAGCGGTTGTTTAGTTCTCGAATTTTTAGTGAATATGACTGGAATAGCACTTAAAATTCAAAAATCGCTCAGAAAGGGCGATTTTTTATTGATTAAAATTATTTTTTATGTTAGAATATATTTTGTCTTTAGCTGGAGCTTTAGATAAAATTTCATAAGAGGAGGTTGCTGCTTATGGCAACAATAGAAATCTTTACAGAAAAACACGGTACTTTCTTGATTCAAGTTACTTT
>CALHWG010000073.1 GCA_938036745.1 uncultured bacterium | reverse complement strand
AGGTCTTTTTCGGTGATTTTATCTAATTCAAGAATGGCAGGTGTACCAATATTGCCAACAAGGTGAACCTTCAAACCGGCTGCACGCAAAATTTCAGCAATAAAACTCGACACCGTTCCCTTGCCTTTTGAGCCGGTTACGCCAATAATTGGTGCTGGGCATTTTTCGAAAAATAAATTTGTAACAGATGTAATTTTAGCATTTTTTGGCAAACGGCTAGGATTAACTGAGGGCGTTCGCACAATCAAATCTGCTTGAATTTTTGAAAAATCATGAAAATCACCAAAGAATTTAACGCCATTCGGTAGCTCAATTTTACTTTTTGAGTTTTCGTCATAAATTTCAAAAGTATTATTTTGATCAATACTTTTAAAATAATCATAAGCACTTTTTGCCTCGAGTCCAAAACCAATTAATGCAATTTTCATATTTCTCCTTTTAGTTTAGATTATCTTTATTTTATTTTAGCACACTTTAAATAAAAAAACACCCTTTCTGTTTTCTTGAAAGAGTGTTTTTATATTTAGTTAGCACCAAATTTTCTGTTTGATTTAGTTGGGTCACTCGCAGTTTGCCGAGGGTGAATATTTTGATTACTATTATTTATCGGCTGCGAGGATCGACTAACTTGTGCTGCTGGTGCACTATACGTAACGGAGCTAGAAATGGAAGCGGAATCAGAAGAGCTAGACTGAGCTTGTTGTGGAGCCGATGTCTGCCAACTCTGTCCAGCAGTTACTTCTACCTTTTGACTAGGAGAAGATTGAGTATTCGCAGAGCTACTATTGCTTGTCGTAGCTGCAGCCGGTGCTGTTTGTGAAGTATGGGATTGAGCTAGCTTTTGCATCGCTGCAAAATTAGCTTGCTGATCTGGTGTCAAAGACATCGTTCCATTTGCATTAGCGGTAAGAGCTTGCTCGGCAATCTTACCCATATTCTGTGCTTGCGAAATCTTGCTTTGATTACCACTATTAAATGCGCTTTGCATTGCTTTAAACGCTTTGTTATCATTAACATTCGCACTAGACATATCAGACCAATCAGCCATTTGCTTAGCACTCGCACCTGAGTATGTTGAAATATCATTTTCGAAATCTTGAACAGATTTAATATTTCCTGAAGAAAAATCTTGCATAACCGCTTTTGCTGCAGCAGGATTAACCTTCTTAATATCACTACCCGCTTTAGAAGCAATTTGAGCTGCGACGGATTTTCTCTGTTCAGCATCATTGATACTTAAAGCACTGCTAGCAATACTGCTCATTGCAGCAGCTTGACCCGCGCTATTAAGACCCGATTTTGTTACCGCCTGTGAAAGAGCACTATACATCAAACCTTGTTGGACAGGATCGGAAACATTCGAAATTCTTGCAAGCTCGGAATCAACATTCGATACGCTGTTGCCAATTCCTGAAGCCATAGCAGTAACCATTCCGTCGGTTTGACCTTTTTCAAAACCACCAATAGCAGCACCAAGTTGTCCCATTCTTCGATAGTCTGAAGCAGTAGGGTTTCTCTTTGCTTGAAGTTTTCGAAGTTCATTACGATTTCTTCTATACTGGCCCTCTTCATATTTTGCTGCACGAGCATTTTTACCAATAGGAATTCCAGCAATACTCCTATTTGCAGCTTTCTCTCTTGAAGCCTTAGCCCAGTTTAAATTCTGACCAGCCGTATTAATTCTGCCAGACATCTTATCAATAGCGCCACGCAAATTTCCACCAGTCAAGCCATCAATGAACGAAAGCACAGTTTTAATAACTGCGATAATTGCAAATAGTGACAATATAGGCAAAACACCATAAATAATTTTAAGTAGAGGGTCATCAACTACACCGTATAGTAAATTAGAAACAAACAAAGCACCACCGACTATTAATGAACAAATAGGGTAAATCATTAGCATATTTTTTGTAAGCTTGATCCACTTTTTAAATAATCCTTCTGTATTTGGCAATAGCCCTGCAACAAAAGCTAAAGGAGAAGTTACAACAAGAACAATGACTGCTGCCTCCCTTATCATTAGTATAAATACGGTCATTACAACAGCAAGTGCCGCAGAAACAATAAACAGAAGAATTGTAGCTCCACCAACAAGAGCAGCAGTAACTCCAGCAGCAATAAGTGCACCTGTCGTTGCCGCACCCGTTAGAATTCCTTCAACAGGAGATGTTTCTTTTTGAACATCACTAGAAAAACTCCAGTTACCGTTATCTGATAACCATTTGAATAAAGTACTACCAACGATATTTGAAATATCAATAGCAATTACAACAATATACCAAGAAATATTGACTAAAATTGCATAAATAATAATTTTTGGCAACATCTTCTTAATGCCGTAGTTGGAAATTCCAACACCAGTTACTTGCGAGAAAATTATTATTGCAATCATAATTACAAAAAATATGTTTGCGATATCTCTAAATGCTACCCAGTGTTTAAACGCTTCTTGCCCCTTTCCAGAATTTGAGAAAAGTTGATCAGACTTAATATTTAAGAAATTTGCTTGCATAAAATTATACAGACCAACCACGACACCAGTCGAACCACGAACAATCGGGCAAACAATCCAACCAATCCATTCAATAGCGCAAGAATTTTTGTCTTTATTGTCTTTATTATTTTGACTATCTGCTATTTTACTATCAACCTTAGATAAAGCGTATTCATTAACACAATTATTAATATCTTGCCCTTTTTTATCTTTACATTTTTCTTTTACAGCCTTCCAGTCTTCATCCGTCATGTTATAATCACCTTTATTATACTCATCGCGGTTTTTTAAACTATTTATAACGCTGTCGACTGTATTTTTAGACTGAATAGATGATTCTTTCTTATCAGATTTTCCACCATCCTTATTACAGATAGTAGCCCCAGGTTCCTGAACCTTTTTATATCCAGAAGGACATTTAAAATCTTTATATTTATCGTTATTTTCCTTTAAAACATAAAGACGATCTAGGTCTTTAGTATCAGTAACTAATGTCTGGCTACCTCCAACACCAGAGGTATTAACCATACAACCAATCGCATTATATACACCACCGTATTTTGAACAGTTTTTATCATCAATCTTTTCGGCATTAGCTTCATTATTTGAAAATAACCCTAAAAATGTAAAACTAAAAATAGCAACGAAAACTAAAAACCAGACTTTTTTATTTTTCAACCCAACCCAAAAACTTTTCATAATGCTTATATTTAATCACAAAAAAGCAAAAAAATCAATATAGTTATGCTTTTTACTATAAAAAATAGCCTGCAATTTTGCAAGCTACTTTTCGAAAACCCGATTCATGAAAGGCTGTGGCTTTACCAGCCACCGCCTCCGCCTCCGCCAGCACCTCCACCGGAGAATCCGCCGCCTCCGCCAGAACTACTCGAACTTGGTGCAGAATAACTGTTCATCGCACTGTTAAAGCTATTCAAGCTGTTCGAAAACACCATAGCATTAAATGCTGTTGAGCCAACATACCAATCTGGTAGGTAATCTTCATCTTGAAATTGTAATTCAAGCACTTTTGCCCAAGATTTCTCTAGCCCAAACAATGCTGCCCAAGGTAAAAGTTTTTCATAAAGTTTTACGCGAGAACCACCAAATTCAGTTTGGAATCTTTCAGAATTCTGCAAGCTTTGTGAGAACTTTAGTCGTTCGCTTTCTGCCACCGAAATATAAAGTTTCAAACCTTCAAGATAATTCTTTGCCTCAAAACCTTTACGTGATGGAATTTTTATATTTGAAATAGTAAATATTAAAATCGAAAGTGCGACGGCTACAATGAAAGAATATATAACTACCGTAAACCAAGGCGAAATAGTTGAAATAAAATTAACCAGTATTCCATTTGCAAATAACAATACTACAGATAAAACGATCACTCCGCCGGCAAAAAACTGAGAATTGCTGAAAACTGCTGGCTTTTCTTGAACATAGTAAGAAGTCTTATCAAATGCAGAGTTCAAAACTTCCGAAGAAATATCAGAGGCTTGCGTACTACTCATTTGTTTAGATAAATCAATCTCGGTTTTACTTCTAAAAAATGAGTTTAATAATGAACGCATATCTTGGTTCAAATTATCTCGATTCAATAGCTGAATTTTATAGCTCTTTTTCTCGCCACCCAAAAAGCCCTTTGAGGTTTTTTCAACAATCTGAATATTGCCGTTCACTGCAAAAAATAGCATTGCAGCGGTAAGTTTTTTATTTGATTTTACTAAGTTCCCCGCATCCAAAATATCTAATTCTTTAATTTTTGGTGGCAAATATTGCGGAACAACCGCTTTCGAAACCTTGTTCTTTCTCTTAACTGAATTATATCCTAGAATAACTCGAACAGTAAAAAATAGTGTGATTATAGCTAAAATTAATGCTAAAACTCCAAAGATTATTGTGTTTACATCAATACTACTTGCTTCTGGTTGAGCGAATTTATTATTAAAGTCAATTTCAAATGTTAGGTTCTCGTAAACTTGAACATCTTTTTGCGAGAACTTAAAAAATCCCTCTTCTGGCTTACGTTCAAAAGTATTACACTTTTCAGTTGAACCTTGCACTCCGGCGAAGCATCTCACCGTACCATTAAATTCTTTCAAAACTGATGAATCTAAATTAACTGTTGCGATAACTTCATTAAAAGGCCGCTTCCACTGAGTTCCATTGGTGTTCATAATTAATTTTTGTACACCACCATCTGTTAACAGTAGATTTCTAAATCGGTATTTTAGCTGATAATTATGCCTTCCATAAACGAAACTTCCGCTTTCACCAATTCGAAATACGATATTTCCATCACTTTCATAAGTTGAATATGAAACTTTTTTGCCATCCATTTCAATTTCAGCTTTACCATCAAAAATAGCTTTACCATCAAAAAACCGCGGAATTGCACGCTCGATTCCGTGATTTATCCCATCATTAATAAAATATGTCGAAATATTTTCAGTAATTTCAAGGTTTGTATTTCCTTTTTGGTCGGCACTAAAATTATATTTTGCATCAAACTTTGAAAAAATAATATTATAATTTTTTATTCGTTGTTCAGTTTCTTCAGCATCACGACTCCGCCGTCTTCTGGCAAAAGCTTGATTTGAAAAACTACTAAAAGTAAAACAAAAAGCAAAAACCGCCACTAAAAATAGCGGCATAATTTTGGTGATTTTTCGAATAAAATTATTTTGTAATTTCATTGTCGGTTGTTCCTGCATTTTTAAAATTAATTAAATTCTCAGTTGACATTTTTACCATATTCTGCACGGCAACATCTGTATTAAACGCAACGTGTGGAGTAATAATAACATTCGGAAAGTTTGCTATATCGCGATAAACAGCATCCTTAATAATTTTTCCACTCAAATCTTTTCGAATTAGATTCTTTTCATGCTCAAAAACATCAAGGCCGGCTGCTGCAACTTTTCCGCTCACCAAAGCATCTCGCAAATCTTTAGAATTAATGTGTCCACCGCGTGCAGTGTTAATAATGACCACTCCATCTTTCATTTTCGAAATGCTTTCTGTATTAATAATGTGGCGATTTTCTGGCGTTAAAGGGATATGAAGTGAAATCAAATCGCTTTCTGCAAAAACTTCATCTAAACTTTTATATTCCAAAATTTCACGAGCAGAATCATTTTCGAAAGTATCATAAGCAATTATTTTTGCACCAAAAGCTTTAAAAGCCTTTGCGGTTGTTAAGCCAATATGGCCCACGCCGATAATTCCAATGGTCATTGTATTAAGTTCGCGACCCATCAAATTATCTACCGAAAAGTTCTGATTTTTAGCACGCGAAAGACAAAGTGGGATTTTTCGAATTGTTGCTAGTGCCAATGCAACAGCAAATTCAGCAATTGCGCTTGGTGAATATTGCGGTACATTCGAAATTTTAATACCGAAACTTTTAGCTTTTTCAATATCAATTCCATCAAACCCGGCCGTTCGAACAGTAAAATAAGAAATTCCCATTTTCGAAAGAGTTTCCCAGATATCGTTGAGCTCTTCACTTGAAGTATAAGACGAAACCGCGTCAAAACCTTCAGCCAGTTTTACGGTTTCAGTATTTAAGTCTTTTGGAGTTGTAGCATATTCAATACCAAACTGCTCCGCGAATTTTTCGAAATATTGGAGCTCATCTTTTCGTACACTATAAGCAATAATTTTCATACATCAATTATAATGCTTATACTTGTTTTTTTCAAGAGCTGAGATTATTTTACGAATTTTTCAAAAAGTTCTTCTCTCGAAAGCAATTCAACTTCACCATTTGCACGCGTTACAACTTCGAATTTTCCGCTTTCAAGCAAACGATCAGAAATTGTCAACCGATACGGAATACCCATTAATTCGGCGTCAGCAAATTTTTGACCTGGGCGAAGATTGCGGTCATCAAATAGAACCTCAATTCCCTTTTTCGAAAATTCATTATAGATTTCTTCTGCTAATTCTTGTGATTTTTCACCAATTTGCACAAGATAAATTTTTGCTGGAGCAATATTTTCTGGCCAAATTAAACCTTTTTCATCACTAAATTTTTCAGCAATAACACCCATTACGCGGGTGATTCCAATTCCGTATGAACCCATCCAAGCAGATTTTTGTTCACCATTTTTGTCAGTGAAATAAAGCCCCATTTCATCAGTTTTTTGCGTGCCAAAATTAAAGATGTTGCCGACTTCAGCAGTTTTAACTTTCTCCAAACCTTCTTTCGAACTAATTTCGCCAGCTTCAATCGCTTGGTCTAAAATTTCTTCGTTAAAAGCAAGAATTTTTTCGCCGTCACGCTTCAAATAAACATAATCTTCACCAGCATCGCAAATTGTTTGAAATTCGTGACTGAATTTTGTAAATGCCCCACCGCTAGCAAATGTCACAAAAGTATCTTCGCCTAAACCGAGGCGTTCGAAAATTCGTTCATATGCTTTTGAAACTTTAGCGTAATATGCTTCCAAATCTTCTTTAGTTTCGTGAATTGAATACAGGTCTTTCATCAAAAATTCGCGACCACGCATAATTCCACTTTTCGCACGTAGCTCGTTTCGCATTTTATTTTGAAATTGAAAAACCGAAATTGGCAAATCTTTATAAGATTGAATATGATTTTTAAGCATTTCAACAATTGGCTCTTCATGGCTCCAACCTAATCCAACCTCTGTCTTATCTTTCAGATTGGTTTTAAACCAAACATCAACGACATCATCATTCCAGCGAGTTGTGCGTTCCCAAATTTCACGGCGTTGAAGCGTTGTCATTAAAATCTCATTTGCGTCGATTTTTTCAAGCTCTTCTCGCACGATTTTTTTGATATTTTCTAGCACCTTAAAACCAAGTGGTAAGTAGTCGTAAGCGCCAGCCATTTCTTTATGCACAAATCCGGCTTTAATTAAAAGTTGCGCATTCTTAGCTTCTTCACCAGATGGAGCTGTTTTACTCGTTTTTGTATATAATTTTGATAATCGCATAAAATCTCCTTTTCGAAAAATAAAACTCGGCTGAATTGGCCAACCGAGCTTTAAAAATTAGTTAATTTCTGTAATTTCGTATTTGATTGCACCTTTTGGTGTCGTAATATCTACTTCTTCGCCGAGCTTTTTGCCCATAATCTGTTGACCGATTGGTGATTCATTCGAAATCTTACCCTCAAGGGGGTTTGCCTCAACCGCACCAACCATTGTATATTTTACCTCTTTACCGTTTTCTAGGTTTTTTAAGCTAACTTGATTGCCAAGAGAAACAACACCCTTTTCACCACTGCCAATAATCACAGCATTTTGCAAAATGTTTTCAATTTCCATAATTCGAGATTCTGCTAAAGCTTGTTTTTTGCGAGCGGCATCATATTCTGAATTTTCACGCAAATCACCAAAATCGCGTGCAGTAGCAACTTCTTCTGAAATTTCTTTACGTTGCGAAATCAAAAGCTCTAGTTCAGCTTCGAGTTCTTTTTTTCCTACTTTTGTAATATTAAATTCTTGTTTCATAAAATAAAAATCCTCTAAATAAGTCTTATAATTATATCAAATTTTTCAATTCAAGTCAACGCTAAGCTTGAAAGAATTGAATAGTTTGCAAAACATAAAGCAGAAAGAAAGCAATCCCATTTTTAATCATATGAATCACAATCCCCGACCAAATTGTTTGCGTCCATTTTTCGCGAATAAAGCACATCACAACGCTCATCACAAATACAGTTACGCCAACATTCATTTGAAAATGAACAAATCCAAAAAGTAAACTCGTTATAAAAATCGCTAGCGGAACATTCACTTCTCTAAGTTGGCCATAAATTATTCCGCGAAAAATCAATTCTTCAAAAAACGGTGCAATAATAACAATTGAAATAAAAGCTAGCAAAAATTGCCAAGAATGAATCATTCCGCTGCGCTGAAAAGCTAAATCTTGAACCTGCAATTTATCAAAATTAAGAATATTCGGCAAAAAATCTAGCAAAACGCCAGAAACAATCATCGAGGCTAAAAAGCCTAAAATTGCCAAACCTAAATCTTGCCAAGTAATCACACCCTTTAAAGCGACATCATCTTTCGAAATCTTCTGCTTAAAAAGTTTGGTCGGGATAAAATATACCATCGCAAGCATTAATCCAAGAAATAACGCTGAATAAATTGTAGTAGTAATCGTGTTCGAAGCCGCATTTCGATAGCCCACATCGTTATTCCAAAAAATTAAAGTGAGAGAAAGCCGAATTATTACAGCTGCAAAATAACTCGCCGCAAAATATGATAAAATCGGCAGAATTATCCAAAAAATAATTTTTAAAGGTTTTTTCGAAAGCATTTCTTCATTCTTTTTTTGAAGTTTTAAAAATATATTTTTAAATTTATTCTTCATTTTTAACCTCTAAAAATCTTTGTAAAATCTAGAAAAATAATTAAAAGTGAAAGCCCCATCAAAAATATAAAACTCCAGCCGTTGATATTTTCTTCGGTCTCTTTTGAAAGTGGCTTTCTGAGCAAAATTCGAAAAATGAAAGTTATTAACCAACGACCGCCATCAAGCGCAGGAATTGGTAGAACATTCATGCACGCTAAACTAATTGAAATAATTGCAGTCAGCATTAAGATCATATCAAGCCCCATTGAGATGATATTTGGGAAGATTCCACCAATCACTAAAATTGGACCAGAAACACTTTCGCCTGCTTTCGAAAGTTGAGAATTTGCTTTCTGCTGTGATTGCTGATTCGGAATTAGCTTTTCGAAAACCCCGCCAAAAAAGTTCATAAAAAGTTCGCCAACACCTTTAAAAGTTTCACCCGTAAATTGAATTGTTGTACCAAGCCCAACAATCGGTGCGCTCCAAGTTGCATGAATTTTTTGCATTCCGTCAGACAAAACCGCACCCAAAAAGCCATTATTGCCTTTTTCGTTGAGTTTTACACTTTTCGAAATTTCTTTACCGTTTCGACTAATCTTTAAAGAAACTGCTTTGCCGGCGTTATTTTTTAAATCTTGGCGAATCTTAGTGGAGTTTTCAACCTTTTGACCGTTAAACTCTAAAAGTGTGTCATTTTTATTCAACCCGGCTTTTTCTGCTGGAGATTCTTTTGAAATTGCAGAAACTTGCACACCACCGCCAGATATTTTTGCATCAGAAGAAAGATAAAATTGATTCGAAATTAACTTTGGCATTCCAAAAATTGACAGGATCGTAAAAATAACAAAAGCAACTAGCCAATTCATTGCAACACCGGCAAATAAAATTTGAGTTTTTGCCCAAAAACTTGCCGCACCATAATCACCTTTTTTTGAATCTGAATCGTGCTCACCTTTCAACCGAACAAAACCGCCCAGTGGAATTGCACCGATTGAAATTTTTGTGCTTTTTGGTAGAATTTTGTTAGTTTTTGCTCTAAAACTTTTAATTCTTGGCGGAAAACCGATTGCGTATTCTTTAAGTTTTACACCATTTTTCTTAGCCGCAAGCGCATGGCCAAGCTCATGCATTGCAACCAAAAAAGTTAGCGAAATTAGACCAATAATTATCCCAAAAACTAAATTCAAAATCTCCATCCTACCCTTTCGAAATTCTTTAAATTACCTTTTGCCGGCACAACTTTGTGTGCTAGCAAAAAAACAATTTAAATTGTGAGAATTTCTTTCTCTTTTTCTTTAAAAATTGTATCAATTTGTGTGCTAAAATCTTTAATTTCAGCGTCAATTTCTTTTTCAACTCGCTTTAAATCGTCTTCAGTTAAAGATTTTTCATCTTTAAGCTTCTTGGCGTGCTTTAAAGCATCTTGGCGAATATTTCGAAGTGTAATTTTTGCGCCTTCAACTTTTTCTGAAGTTTGTTTTACAATTTGCTTACGGCGCTCCTCTGTTAGTGGCGGAACTGGCACGCGAACAACGCGACCGTCATCACTCGGGTTGAATCCAAGGCTTTGATCGTTGCGAATTGCAGCCGAAATTGCCGAAATATTATTCGCATCAAATGGTGTAATTAAAATCATCCCAGCTTCCGGTGCGGTCATATTCGAAACTTGGTTCAATGGCATTTTTGTACCATAAACTTCAACCATAACACCATCAAGCATTGAAGGATGCGCTCGACCCGTTCGAACCTTCTTCATTTCACCCTTAAAATGCTCAACAGCTTCAGTCATTTTTAATTTAAATTCATCTGTATCAAACATAGCCCTATTATATCATACATTACTATTATTATTCAAATTGACTTTTAAGAGTTTTTATGCTATAATATTGGTTATAGCTTTTAGAAAGCTAAAAACAAAAAAAAGGAGGTACCGCTAAATGGTACTGGTATGTTTAAAACTTACCAAAGACGCACTCACAGAGGCTGATCTTACAGTTGATAATTTTATCTTGTCTGGTGATCCGCAAGACGAAAAATCTGCCCGAATAAGTATTCGAAAGTTCATTGAAACTCTAAACGGCGAAGATAAGCTTCTTGTTTTCGCTGACCAGCGAAGTGATAAGCTCGGAATCCTACGTATATTAAAAGACGAATGCAATAAAGCGGGAATCGAACTAAGTATTTCACTTTATTGCAAAAATACAAATCCTGAAGATGAGGAATATGACTCATATTTCTTCAGAGAGGTAGATCTTGATTCGAGCGAAGAGCTCAAAAATATGGCTATTTGGTAGGCAGAAAGTACATTTCATACCCCCGCAACAAACTGCGGGGCTTTTCTTGACTAAAATTATAAAAAATGTTAAAATATTAAAACTAAAAATGGAGGTGGCAAATGAGCCAAGAACTTTTACCTAAACAAACTGATTTAATTGATAGATTTGGAGTGTTGCAAATTAAACTTTCTAACCGCGGTCGAAGGAATCAAGAATTTATTCATATTTTTGATAAAAATTCTCGCTTTTCGAAAGTTAAAGATCCTGAGATTCTTTCAAAGAAAATGCGCAAAATAAATTTTAACTCAAAGAATACCATCCGTGATATTGAGTGCTACAGTGAGTCTAAAGACTCAAACTGCCAGCGTAAAATTTTGATTGACTTTTGTGAACGACACAAGATAGACCTTCTCCTTCATATTGCAGAAGGAGATTCTCGTGGTAGATATAGAACACAAGTTTTCATTTTTTCGGTTTAGCTTCAATCTCGCTACGGCGAGATTTTATTCTTCTTGTGCAAAATTTTTACTCAAAATTTCAATCTCATTTTTAAGTGAATCAAGTTCCTCATCGAGTTTTTTAGCTTTCGAAATCGCTTCTTTATATTTTTCAAAAACCTCTTCAAGAGGAATTTCACCACTTTCAATTTTTATTAGAATCTCATCAATTTCAGCCATTTTTTTACTAATTTCGTTCGACATTTTTTACCTCCGCCGTTATTTTTTTATCAATTGTTTGAATCATAATTTCTTCACCAGCCGCCAATTTTCCACTTACTAAAGCATAACCTTTCGAAAGTATGTTTTGTGGATTGTAACTTTCCAAAATTCGCTTTTTGGCTTGAATTTCTCTTTGCTGTTCAAAAATATTATTCAAAATTAGATCTTTCATTTTATAAATCTTTTGATGGTTTTCAATTTTTAATTCATCAATCTTTGAAAGAATAAAATCGTTTGTGTGCAAAATTTTTGAACATAAAAATCTCATTTCGTCAAATTTATTCGGTGTTAAAAATTGCGCAACATTACTCGGTGTTGAAGCCGCAAAATCTGCCGCTAAATCACACAAACTTTCATCAATTTCGTGGCCAATTCCTGTAATAATTGGCACGCGAGAAGCAGCGATCGCACGAACTAATTTTTCATCATTAAAAA
>CALHWG010000072.1 GCA_938036745.1 uncultured bacterium | reverse complement strand
CGGGCTTTCGAATGAATTGCAGTGGATTGTTCAACTCCAAGATGTGGCGCAACGCTTAAGAGATGGTGAGGAGATTGATCCAGAGCAGCTTCAGATTGATATTTTTGGTGATAGAATTTTTGTTTATTCGCCAAAGGGTGATATTTATAATCTACCAGAAGGCGCATTGCCGCTTGATTTTGCTTATATGGTACATAGTGATATTGGTAAACATGCTTATGCTTTTCGGGTTAATGAGAAGATTCACGCTTTCGATAAGCCGCTTGAAAAAGGTGATGTTGTTGAGGTTTTGACGCGAAAAAATTCTGAGCCAAAAATTGATTGGCTGGAATTGGTGAAAACTTCGCACGCAAGGATTAAGCTCCGTTCACAACTTCGCCAAAGAGGCGATTTAGAGCCGATCAAAAATGCAGAGGCAATTAAAGCAAGAAAATCTAGCGAGAAATAGAAAAAATAAAAAGACGTTCGGGTGAATGTCTTTTTTGCTAAAGATTTTTACTTATTTTTTTCTTCAAGTTTTATTATTTTATTTCTATTACTATATACTTCAACCATCGTTTTCCAATAATTTTCTTCAGAGCCTTTGTAGTGCCAAATAAATAATCCAGTTAATATAATTAACCATATAAAAGCTAATATTAGTGATGAAATAATTACAATATCTTTTTTGCTTTTTTGTGGCTTTTTCATATATTCTCCTTTATGTTAAAAATGAGTAATTTTAAGTCTTACCCAGGACTATCGTAGCTTCTAAAATATTTTTTTGATTTTCATTCGAAAATCCTTTTTGAAATTTACTATTTGTTAATTTCTATATCAACACGGCAATATTAGCATAAGATTAATCGAAAGCTAACGATTTTAAATCTGGATTTTTAAAAGCGTTTATGTTAAAATGGTTGTAGGAAATTTAATAAAAAAGGAGACGAAATGTCTAAAAAAATTGCAATTAATGGATTTGGGCGAATTGGTCGCAATGCTTTTAAATTAGCTTTCGAAAGAGATGATATTGAAGTTGTTGCTATCAACGATTTAACAGATACAAAAACTCTAGCTCATCTCTTAAAACATGACTCAACTTACGGAACTTATCATCATGATGTTTCTTATGATGACAATTCGATTTTTGTTGCTGGAAAGCAAATCCGTGTTTTAGCGGAAAAAGACCCAGCACTTTTGCCTTGGGGAGAATTTGGTGTTGATGTTGTTATTGAAGCGACCGGATTATTTGTTCAACCAGAAAAAGCTCGAGCGCATATTAATGCTGGTGCTAAAAAAGTTGTGATTTCGGCTCCTGCAAAAGGTGAAGGTGCAAAGTTTATTGTGCTTGGTGTGAACGAACATGAGCTCACTCGTGAAGATGATATTATTTCGAATGCAAGCTGTACAACAAACTGTATTGCTCCTGTTATGGCAATTCTTGAACGAGAATTTGGAATTGAAAAATCTTTGATGACAACAGTTCATTCTTATACTGCAAGCCAGCGAATTTTAGATGCTCCTGCAAAAGATTTGCGAGAAGCTCGTTCTGCGGCTGAGAATATTGTTCCAACAACAACTGGTGCTGCAATTGCAACCGCAAAAGTTATTCCTTCTTTAGTTGGTAAATTTGATGGTCTTTCTGTGCGTGTTCCGACTGCGGTAGTTTCATTAAGCGATATTACTGCTGTTTTGAGAAGAAATACCACAAAAGAAGAAATTAACGAAGTATTTAAGCGTGCCGCGGCTGATCCTTTTTATCAAGGTATTTTAACTGTAACTGAAGAACCGCTTGTATCTACAGATTTTAAAGGAAATTCTCACAGTTCTATTGTTGATCTTGAATTAACTAATGTTGTCGGTGGAAATTTGGTTAAAATTGTTGCTTGGTATGATAACGAATGGGGATATTCTAACAGATTAGTAGAAATTGTTGCAGATGTTGCAGCTAATATTTAAGGAGTAAAATGAAGATTTTTCTTGGCGCAGACCACAGAGGTTTTTACTTAAAAGAGAAAGTTTTTAAATACTTAAAAGAGGGCGGATACGATGTCGAAGATATCGGCGGTTTTGAATATGACCCGAATGATGATTTTCCTGAGTTCGCTCGCGTGGCAGTTTCGAAAATACGAGCCAATGAAAAATATGATCCAAGGGCAATTTTAATTTGCGGTGGTGCTCAAGGAATGGGAATGGCGGCGAATCGTTTTAAAGGTATTCGTGCATCTGTTGTTTGGGAGCCAGAAGAAGCTAAATGGACTCGCAATGATAATGATAGTAATATAATTTGTTTACCGGCCCGCGTTTTTGATAAAGATGAAGCTGAAGCTAAGTGGAAAGAAACAGTTGATGTCTGGTTAAAAACTCCGTTTGCGGCTGCTCCAAGATTTGTAAGAAGAAATAAACAGATTGATGAGGTATAGATGTCGATAATAACACCAGCAATTTTAGCAACCAATCCAGATGAATATAAAGCTCAAGTTGAGGCAATCTTTCCTTTTGCGGAAAGAGTTCATATTGATGTAACAGATGGCAATTTTGCGCCTAATTTAACACTGCCTGAAACGCAAATTTGGTGGCCTCAAGAATGGAAGGTTGATATTCATATGATGGTTGCTCGCCCAAGCGAACATATCGATACAATTATTCAGCTCAATCCAAATATGGTGATTTTTCATGCTGAAGTTGAAGAGGATTTAGTGCCAATTTTCGAAAGGCTTAAAAACGAAACGATGATTAAACCTGGTTTAGCTTTACTTCGTTCAACTGTTCCAGAAACTGTCGCGCCCGCAATTCAGGCAGCTGAGCATATTTTGATTTTTAGCGGAAATTTAGGTGAAATGGGCGGTCGTGCAAGTATGATGCAACTCGAGAAGATTCGCTTAATTAAAAAGATTAACAGTAATGTTGAGATTGGCTGGGATGGCGGAGCTAATCTTTCGAATATTTTCAATTTGGCGCAATCTGGTGTTGACGTTATAAATGTTGGTTCAGCAATTATGAATTCACAAAATCCTGAACAAAGCTATAAGCAGATGGAAGCTGAGATTAACCGAAAAGGGGCAATTTAAAAGTGAATTTGCCAAAAATTCTTTCAATTGGAGCAGCTACCCAGGATGTTTTTTTGAGCAATTCACCTGAATTTCGTTTGATTTCAATGGCGGAAAACCAAGATGTAGTTGAATTTCAGCTCGGTTCAAAAATTGATATTCAAAATATTGAGATTTCGAGTGGTGGTGGCGCTACTAATGCTGCAACAACTTTTGCGAGACAAGGTTTGATTTCAAGTTTTATGGGTGTGGTTGGAGAGGATTCTTCGGGCGAACAAATTTTAAAAATGCTTGATGAAGAATCTATTGATACTTCGCGTGTTGAATTTTCGAAAAGATTTAACACAGATTATTCAACTATTATTTTAGCACCAAATGGCGAACGAACAATTTTAACTTATCGTGGTGCCTCGGAACATATTTACGCTGAAAATTTTGAATTAAAATATGGTGAATTTGATTGGATTTATGTTTCTAACTTAGCTGGTAGATTTGATGCGCTCCTAAAAATTTTTAAAGAAGCTATAAAAAAGGGTGCAAAAATAGCATGGAACCCCGGCAAAAAAGAACTCCAAGAGCCTGAAAAAGTTCGAACTCTACTTCAAGATGTTGAAATTTTAATTGTAAATAAAGAGGAGGCAAGTTTAATTTTTGAGGGAGTTTCTGCTGAAGAGCTGGTTCGAAATGCTTGTAGTTTTGTGGAAGTTGCAATTTTAACAGATGGAGCGAATGGTGTTTGGGCGGCTTCTGATGGTAAAATTATCCGTGCTGGAATGTATGAAGATGTACCATCGCTAGATAGGACTGGTGCTGGTGATGCGTTTGGTTCAGGTTTTGTGAGCCAGTGGGCTCAGGGTGCTGATATTAAAGAAAGTATTTTATTCGCCAGCGCAAATTCAACATCAGTAATTCAATATATGGGCGCAAAAAAAGGAATTTTATATAAAAATACCAAGCTTCATTCAATGCCAATGCAGGAGATTCAGCTATGAGAAGTTATAAGCTCTCGGAATTACTCGGATTGAGCGGTGCTTATGCAAGAAAATTTGATTTTGGTATTTCGAAAATAGAAGCTAAAAAGCCAGAATTAAAGAGTGTTTCAGCTCAAATTATGGCGGAGTTGTATCGAAAATCACATAATATTGAGAGAAGGCTGGGGTTTTCTGGTGATAGTGTTTTGATGATTGAAGCTTTTTCGGCTTTAGCTAATCATCTGAATGATGAAGGATTCTGGGCTGAATTTGGGAATGCAATATTTTTCGCAGAAGATGGTTTGATCTCAGCAAACAAAAAAGATGTTGAAAAAAATAAAAGAATAATGAACTTGGCTGAGCATTCAAAAACTTTTTTCGAAAAAGAATTAAAACAGCAAATTCTTGAAAAATATCAGCAGGAATTTTCAAATTATTCAATCAAGCAAATAGAAGAAAAATTATTTTAAAAGGAGAAAAATGAGATATCAAATTTGTGTTTCGGGAGCTGCAACAGGTGATAGTGTTTTAGCTTCACGAGATTTAGCTTTTAGGCTCGGGCAAGAGATTGTTCGGCAGGGAAAAATTCTAACAACTGGCGCAACGGTTGGCCTACCGCACCACGCAGCTTTGGGTGCAGTTAGTGTTAAGGGGCGAACGGGACTAAGTATCGGTTTTTCACCTGCTTCAAGTTTTCGCCAGCATGTTAATACATATAAATTACCGTTTAAGCCTTTTGATTATATTAATTTTACGGGAATGAGCTATGTTGGGCGTGATGCGCATTTGGTGCTTTCGAGTGATGCAGTGATTACGGTTGGTGGTCGAATGGGATCACTTCATGAACTTGCAACTGCTTTAGAATCTCGCAAGGTTTGTGGTGTTTTGCTTGGAAGCACTGCTTTAGCAGATTATATTCCAACACTCTTGCAAAATGTTGAAGCTCCAGGAGTAAAAGATATCATTTATGATAATAACCCAGAACGGCTTGTTCGAAAAGTGATTGCAAGGCTAGATGAAAAAAATGCAGATTTTATTGCACCACGAGATGATGAACATCTTTCAGAAAAGCGCGCTGGAAACGGATAAAACTAACCGCTCAATTTGGGTGGTTTTGCTTTTTATTCAAAAATATTATAAAATATAAATAATGAAATATCGCGAGTTTAAATTAAAATCAAAATATCAGCCCACAGGTGATCAACCGCAAGCTATTTCTCAATTAGTTGAGGGTTTAAAAAAAGGTGAGCGTGAACAAACTTTGCTGGGCGTGACTGGTTCGGGAAAAACTTTTACAATGGCGAATATTATTCAAGCGGTTCAAAAGCCAACTTTAATTTTGGCGCATAATAAAACTCTTGCCGCACAGCTTTACAGTGAATTTAAAAAGTTTTTTCCTGAAAATGAAGTTCATTATTTTGTGAGCTATTTTGATTATTATCAGCCAGAGGCTTACATTACCAGCACAGATACATATATCGAGAAAGATTCGCGAATCAATGAAGAAATCGAAAAACTCCGCCACGCCGCAACCGAGGCGCTTTTAACTAGAAATGATACAATTATTGTTTCGAGCGTGAGTTGTATTTATGGTATCGGTTCGCCGGCGAGTTATATGCAAATGGCGCTTCATATTAAGCCTAGAATGCGATATAATCGTGAGAAGTTTTTGCGACATTTGAAAGATATTCAATATGAACGAAACGATGTAGATTTTGCGCGTGGAACTTTTCGAGTTCGTGGTGATACGGTCGATATTTTTACAGCTGGCTCAGACTTAGCGGTGCGAGTGGAATTTTTTGGTGATGAAATTGACCGCTTGATTATATTGAATCCACTTACGGGCGAAATTCTAGAAAAGCCACAGTTTTTTGATATTTTTCCAAATTCACATTATGCTACGTCAAAGGAAATTATTGATCGAGCGATTCCGCAAATTGAGAAGGAATTTTATGCACGTCATGAATATTTCGAAAAAAATAAGAAGTTTTTGGAAGCTCAACGCCTAACACAGCGCACTAAATATGATCTTGAAATGCTCCGCGAAACTGGTTTTGTTAAAGGTATCGAAAATTACACGCGCTACTTAACTGAGCGTTCAGCTGGTGAGCAACCTGCAACTTTACTAGATTATTTTCCTGATGATTTTTTGCTTTTAGTTGATGAATCGCATATGACTTTACCACAAGTTCGCGGAATGTTTAATGGTGACCGTGCTCGCAAAACAGTTTTGGTGGATAATGGCTTTCGTTTGCCCTCAGCACTAGATAATCGGCCGCTAACTTTCGAAGAATTCTATAAGCATATCAATCAAGCAATTTACGTTTCAGCAACTCCTGGTGATTTTGAACTCGAACATTCGCCGAAACCAGCTCAGCAGGTAATTCGCCCAACAGGTTTGCTTGATCCTAAAATTGAAGTTCGAAAAATTGAAGGTCAAGTTGATGATTTGATGGAAGAAATTCGAAAGCGAATTTCGAAGAACCAGCGCGTTTTGGTGACAACTTTAACCAAGCGGATGGCTGAAGATTTGAGCGGATTTTTAGAAGAAAATGGTGTAAAAACGGCATATATTCATAGCGAAATTGACACGTTGGAGCGTGGTGATATTTTGCGTGATTTGCGCAGTGGGGTTTATGATGTTTTGGTGGGAATTAATCTTTTACGTGAAGGTTTGGATCTGCCAGAAGTTTCACTTGTGGCAATTATGGATGCCGATAAAGAAGGTTTTTTGCGCTCAGAAAGTGCGTTGATTCAAACAATTGGGCGAGCAGCTCGGCATGAAGAAGGAAAAGTGATTATGTATGCTGATAAAATTACACGATCAATGAAGCTTGCGATTAATGAAACAAACCGGCGGCGAGAAATCCAGCAAGAATATAATTTCAAAAATGGAATTACGCCAAAAAGCGTGGCGAGCGAGATTGGTGAAGGTTTGCGCGCGATTATTCCGCAAAAAGATAAAAAGCCAAAATTGGATTTGCGAAAAATTCCGCGTGAAGAGTGGGAAAATTTGGTGCGAGATTTAACAAATCAAATGAATTTTGCCAGTGCGAATTTGCTTTTTGAGGAGGCGGCAGATTTACGCGACCAGATTGCGGAGATTCGAAAGAAGATGGCGAAATAGGAGATTTATGAAATTTATTAATCAAAAAAGACAAGAAAGTTTTTAAAATAATTGCGGTTTTGTTGCTAATCTTATGGAATTTAATTCTTTCGGCTGGAGTAATTTTTCTCCACCAAAGAATTAATAACGATATTAAGACTTCGGGCGAAATTAATGCCGCTCAAATGAATTTAATAAACGAGCTAAATCAACGAATCGAAAAACTTGAGAAAAAATAAACTTAAATACTTCCAGTTTTTGGGAGTTTTTACTTTAAAAATCTTTCGAAAAGTGATATACTTAAGTGTATGGAAAAAATATCAAAAGATGAAGTTAAACACTTGGCAGAACTTTCGAGCATTTCGCTAAGTGAAGAAGAAATTTTAAATCTTCAAACTGATTTGGGAAATATTGTTGAATATATCGAGCAACTTAGCGAATTGAATACAGATGGTGTTGAACCAACTTATTCGGTTTCGAAAAATCAAAATGTTTGGCGAGAAGATAAAATTGATGATTATGGTGTGAAACGAGATGAACTTTTAAAGTTAGCGGGTGAAAATGTTGAAGATAATCAGGTAAAAGTTCCAAAGGTTTTGTAGGAGAATTATGACGAATATTTTTGAAATTAGAGAGCAAGTTTTATCTGGAAAGAAGACAGCAGTTGATTTTGTTAAAGAAGCTATTTCGAAGGCAAAGAATGCTGAAAAATTTAATGCTTTTACGAGCTTGACCGAAGAGCGAGCTTTAGCGCGAGCGCAAGAAATTGATGATAAGATTTCAAAAGGTGAAGAAGTTGGCGAGCTTGCAGGTGTTCCTTTTGTGGCGAAGGATAATTTTTTGGTATTTGGTTCACCTTCAACAGTCTCAAGTAAAATGTTGAAAGATTTCGAAACGCCAATTCAGGCGACTGCGGTTGAAAAACTTGAAAAAGCTGGTGCAATTTGTATTGGAAAATCAAACTTAGATGCTTTTGCTCATGGCGGTTCAACTGAAAATTCGGCTTTTGGCGTAACTAAAAATGCTTTTGATGAAATGCGAGTTGCTGGAGGTTCATCTGGGGGTTCAGCGGTAATTACGGCTCTTGACATCGTGCCTTTTGCGCTCGGTACTGACACTGGCGGTTCGATTCGTCAACCGGCAAGCTTTAACGGTGTTTATGGTGTAAAGCCAACTTATGGCGCAGTTTCACGATTTGGTGTGGTGGCGATGGCCTCTTCAACTGATACGGTTGGCGTTTTCGCAAAAACTGCTAAAGAAAGTGACCTCGTGATGCGCATCATGGCTGGTCTTGACGCGCGTGATGCAATGACTTTACCTGATTTTTGGCAAGAAGAACAAGTTCCAGAAAAGGCAAAAATTGGAGTAGTTAAAGAATTTCTTAGCGAAGGGGTTGACCCAAAAGTTCGAAAAATAACTGAAGCTTATATTGAAAAAATGCGAAAAGCTGGGCATGAGATCGTGGAGGTTTCTCTGCCGATGAGCAAATATTCGCTCGCTATCTATTATATTATCGTTCCGGCCGAGGTTTCTTCGAACTTAGCACGATATGATGGAATTCGTTATGGTTTACGTTCAAAATCTGCTCAAAACTTGGGCGAGGTTTTTGGCAAGTCTCGCGATGAAGGTTTTGAAGCTGAGAATAAACGCCGAATTATGATTGGTTCGTATGTTCTATCAAGTGGCTTTTATGATGCTTATTATTTGAAGGCGCAAAAAGCTCGTACGCTTTTGATTAATGAATTTAATAAACTTTTCGAAGAAGTTGATTTTTTGGTTGGCCCTGTTGCACCAACTCCTGCGTTTAAAATTGGCGAAAATGCTCACGACCCAGTAAAAATGTATCTAGCTGATATCTTGAGCGTACCAGCTTCACTTGCTGGACTTCCTGCGGTTTCTGTTCCGGCTGGTAAAACTGAAAATGGTCTACCAGTTGGTATTCAAATTATTGGAAAGATGAAATCGGATGCAAAAATTCTAGCTTTAGCTGATGAATTGGAGAAAAACTAATGGATTTAGTAATTCTTTCGGTTTCTATTTTGATTTGCGCTGGCCTTTTGTTTTTCTTTATTGGAATTACAAAAACTGAAAAAATACAACTTGATAAATTAAAGTTTCAGGGTGATTGGCTAAAAATAGAAAATTCGATTAAAAAGGATGAACCTGCAACTTGGCATTTGGCGTTAATTAATGCTGATAAACTTGTTGATACGGCGATGCGGGAGCTTCGAATTTCCGGCCAAACGATGGGTGAGCGGCTGAAAAATTCGAAAGATAAATTTTCAAGCCCGAATTCAATTTGGCACGCTCACAAACTTCGAA
>CALHWG010000071.1 GCA_938036745.1 uncultured bacterium | reverse complement strand
GTTGTAATCGTAACTGCTTGGTTCGGTGTTTTCGCAACAATTTTGAGCGAAATATTCCTTGGCTCAAAGCCCTCAAAAAACAACAAAATTCGCAGAACAATATATATCATTGGAACTTTAATTTTTACTGGTGTAATTTTTAGTGCCCCAATCTTACGTGAATTTTTCGAATTCAACTTGCCAAACATTAGTCAATTCTGGTTTATTTGTTCAGTGATTATTCTTGTTTCAGTTATCCAGTTATTTATTGCTTCAAGCAGATCTAAAAATAAATAGTCTCTCGGGAGGCTATTTTTATTATTTAGGAAAGCCCGGCGTCGCTAGTTCTTAGCTTTTAATCAACTCTCTTTAGAAAGTAAAAATAAAATCAGGTTATTAATCCTGATTTTACATTGCAATTTTTTTGGTTGAAATTGATTCATTAGAGATTCGATTTTGTTTTACCGCTCTTCTATTATCTTTTAATGACTCCAATTTATCTTTAATTTCTTTTGCTTTTTCTATATTTTCGACTTTAAGATAGAGTGAGCCAAGAGTTCGTAAAGTTTGAGGTCTTTCATCAAGCTCTATAGCTTTTTCTAGTGCTGAAATCGCCAACTTATCTTTACCCATTTTTTCGAGAGCTCGGGCGTAAGCAATATATCGAGTCGGCACAGAATCTTCAATTTCTAGAGCTTGCTCAAATGCTAGGGCAGCTTTTTGATAATTCTCGGTTTCAAGATAGATTAAGCCGACATTATGAAGACTCGATGCGCTACTCTCTAAGCTTTGGGCGATTTCGAAACATTCAATAGCATCATCAAACTTTTTTTGGCCCGCATATATTATCCCTAAACGGTTATACGCAGTAGCATTTCGTTCATCAAATCGCAAAATTGTTAATAAAACTTTCTCTGCTCGCAAATACTTTTTATCAATAATTGCTTCTTGTGCTACACGCCACAGCTTATCAATTTTGTTTGCAAAATTGTCTGGCAGGGCGTGTTTTGTTAATTTTTCAGGATTTTTTAGAAAAACATAAGCACTAAGAACAATAATTAAAATCAAAACTAACATACCAATATATTATAACATAGAAATTATTATTTTGGCAAATTTTAGCCAAGAATTAGGTCAATCAGAGCCAACTTAATATTTCCGTTTTTCGAGATTCTATCATAAGCTTTAAGTATTTTTTTTGCCGTTATTGCTCCTTTTTTTGGATTTTGAGCAAAAGTTTGATCAATCATTTTAAGCAAAATTTCTAAAAATTTTAGAACATTATTTCTTTCTGGTTTTAAATCTTTTACAATTAATATTTTTTCAAATTTCGAACCCAAAAACCACCTTTTTGCAAATTCAGCAATTTCCATCTGTTCATTGAAATATTTTTTACTGTTCGAAAGTTTATCAATTTCACCAGGCAAACCGTTCGCCATAAATAGAATTTTTTTCTTATCATCTTCACTTAATTTTGATTTTTGAAGCATCCTAATCGAATCAATCTCCGATATTGGCGAAATTCGTAAAATCTGCGCTCGTGAAAGTATAGTTTTTTCGAAGGCGTTCTTATTTTCAGTCAAAAGCACAAAAGAAGTGTTCGGATTCGGTTCTTCAAAAAGCTTTAAGAATTTATTTTGTGCAGATTCATTCATCTTTTCAGCATTTATCAATACAAAGCAACGCTTTTTTGCACTTTTAACATTTGCTTTTTGCTGCAAAAATTCAATATCCTCAACATTGATAATTTCAGTTTTTTGCGCACCGTGAATTGTTGGTCTGAATTCAATTATTTGAATGTCTTTCGAAAATTTTAACTTTTTTAGAGCAAACTCAAAACCGAACCCACGAGGGATCTCCACGATCGTTGCGTGTGAATTCAAAATTGTATTTTCAAAGAAATCTCTCATTTTTACAACTCAAAATTTTCAGGAATTTCTGCTTCGAAAATCATTCTTTGTGATTCTTTTTCACCTTTTTTTGGTGGAATTGTAATCTCTAAACTTTGTGCATGTAAAAACATCCTATCTTCGCTTTCAGATTTCGAAATATTTTTATCATAAATCCTATCACCTAAAATTGGATGGTTTAGATAGCTTAAATGAACACGCAATTGATGTGTTCGACCAGTTTTTGGCATAAGTTTTACTAACGAAAAATTTTCATTTTCCTTAAGAACTTCATATTTAGTTTGGGCTGGCTTTCCTTTTGCATGAATCATGAAAGTGCTCGGAGCTAAGCCGTTTCTCGCAATAGGTAGATCAATTAAGGCTTTTTTTGGATTCAAAACACCTTTAACGATTGCCACATAGGTTTTTTTCGCAGTCCGTTCTGAAAATTGCTTTTGCAGCCTTTTAGCAGTTTCATCATTTTTTGCGCCAATTATTACACCAGAAGTTTCACGGTCAAGTCTATGAACAATCCCAACACGATTCGTCCCTTTACCAAATTTTGCGCCACAACTTTCAAAAAAATCTGCAACAGTAAATTCATCATTTAAAGCACCCTTGCTATGCGTTAAAATTCCACGAGGCTTATTTATTACAATAACATTTTCATCTTCAAAAAGTATTGGAAAGTTAATTTTTTCAGCAGTTTTTTCTGGAATTTCGAGCTCAATTTTATCGCCTTTTTCAATTGCATCTTTTGGTTTTTTTGCAATTTTTCCATTCACTTTTACGAAGCCATTTTTAATATATTTTTGAATCGTTGCCCGCGAAAATTCTGGGTAGTTTTCAGCCAAATAAACATCGAGCCTTGTTTTTGAAGCAATATTTCGAAAGAGATAAATATCTTTACCTTCAAACGGTAAAGCAAAACTCATCATTAAATCGAGCGGATTTTTAATTAATTCACCCTCAATATCACCAAAATGCTTTCGAAGAAGATCTTGAATGTAAAATTCATCATCTTCAGCCATTCCATCAACCACGATAAAAAACTTATGTTTGTTAAATCGGCTTG
>CALHWG010000070.1 GCA_938036745.1 uncultured bacterium | reverse complement strand
CATCAGAGATAATACAAAGAAGCTATTTGGCTTTATAACAGCGACCGCCTGCACACCTCATTAGATTTTAAAACACCTGATTCTGTGTATTTTACAAAGGTTTCTTAAGGGTCAAAAGAAAACAAAAGACTTCTTTCTTAAGTCTAAGGGAATATAGTTTTAAAAAGGAATTTCTTTTAGTTTTTACAGCTGCGCTGTAAAAAGTAGTGAGTAGTTAGAGGTCTAATTATAAGCTGTTAATAAGTTAATAAGCTAATTATTAGTAGCTTTATAGTAGTAGTAGTTTTTATTTTTAATGCTGAAAATCCGATAGTTTTAAAAAATGTTGAAAACTTAAAAGGCCAGCTCAAGGCGGAACTTCAGCCTTTTCAGGACTACAATTTAGCCCATATTCAAGAAGATCATTTTTTATGGGGAGATGAAGTTCTCTTTAAAACTGATATTCTGAAAATTCCAGGCGAACACAATCAAAGAAACGCTTGCGCTGCAATGATTGCAACTTTTGATTTTTTGCGTGAAAAAGGTTTTGAAATTGAGGAAATCTTCGATTTTTGGCGAGAAGGGCTTTCGAAATTTACAGGTTTACCGCATCGGTTAAAATTTGTCCGTGAGTTTGAAGGTGTGCGATTTTATGATGATTCAATTGCAACCACACCGGGTAGTGCGATTGCTGCACTAAATTCTTTCGAAAAGCCAAAAATTCTAATTCTTGGCGGAAGTAATAAAGGCGCCGATCTAAGTGAACTGATTGAAAAAATTGCAAAAATGCCAGAGCAAGAACTTCGAAAGGTAATTTTAATGGGAGCAGAATCTGAAAAACTAGCCCAGAAATTGACATCAAGCGGATTCGAGCGGTTTATAAATTTAGGCGCAAAAACAAATATGCAAGAAGTTGTGAAAACTGCTTTCGAAAACGCAAAAAGTGGCGATGTGGTTATTTTAAGCCCTGCTCATGCCAGTTTTGATATGTTTAAAAGTTATGTTGATCGCGGTGAACAATTTGTTGAAAATGTAAACCTTTTATGATAAAATTTATATTATGACTAAAAAACAAGCTAAATCTACAAAGAAATCTGCTTTAAAATTAAAAGCAGTAGACCCAAAAGCACAATTTGCGGGTTTTAAAAAATTTATTAAAGATCAAGGATTGATCGGAATGGCGATCGGTTTAATTCTCGGAACAGCTTCTGGAGATCTTGTTAAATCTTTGATTAATAATATCATTATGCCACCACTTGGTTTCATTCTTGGATCAGCCGAAGGTTTGAAAGGTGTTGTTTGGAATATGGGAAAAACACCAGCAGGTAAAGAAGCAGTTCTTTCTTATGGTGCATTTTTGAACGATATTATTAACTTTTTAGTAATTGCATTCGTTGTGTATTTCGTACTTTTGTTTGTTGAAAAACTTTTCACAGACGACGATATTGAAGCAGAAGCTGAAGAGGCGGCAAAGAAATAAATTATGGATAAGCTGAAAGCTCGCGTTGGCGAAATTTTAAATGAGCTTGAAAAAGCGAGCTTGAAGCTTAATCTTGAAAGCAAAAAAAATCAAATCTCAGATTTAGAGGTTGAAATTTCGAATCCAGAAATTTGGCTAAACCCTAAAACTGCA
>CALHWG010000069.1 GCA_938036745.1 uncultured bacterium | reverse complement strand
AATTGTGAAAAACAAGATTGCGGCACCGTTCCGAGTTGCCGAATTCGACATTATGTATAACGAGGGAATTTCGAAAACTGGAGATATTATAGATTTAGCGGTTGAACATGAAATTTTAGGAAAATCTGGCGCATTCTATAAATATAATGATCAGAATATTGGTCAAGGTCGTGAAAACGCTAAGCGATATCTGCTTGAAAATCCAGATGTAATGGCTGAAATTGATGCTAAGGTTCGAGCAAAAATTCGTGGTGAAGAATTTGTTGAAGAAACTCCAAACGAAGAAAAAACTGAAGAATAAAATAATTAGCCCGATAAATTTGGGCTAATTTGATTTTAATTTTTATGGCATTAGAGATTTTTGATCATAGTGATTTTGAGTATAAAAAGATAAAAAAGAGCTCTCAAGAAGTTACTTTTAAGGATGGTTCTTTTATAATTACAGATATAAAACAAGCAGTCAAAAATCAAAATCGGGTAAATATTTTTGTAAATGGAAAATATCGTTTTTCACTAGATATTTTTCAATTAACTCAATTAAATATTAAAGTTGGATCTAAATTTACAAAAACTGAAATCGAAAATCTTGAACAGCAGAGTGAATTTGGTAAGCTTTATGCTTTAGCTTTAAATTATTGCTTAATGAGGCCACATTCTAAAAAAGAAATTAGCGATTATTTATGGAAAAAAACTTTGAATCGTAAGCTTAAAAATCGTAAAACTGGTGAATTTTATGAAAAAAAAGGAGTTTCGAAAAATTCAGTTGAACAAGTTTTAATCCGATTGATTGAAAAAAAATATATTGATGATGAAAAGTTTGCTAAATTCTGGGTTGAAAATCGTAATCAGAGAAAAGGTAGCTCAATTAAAAAACTAAAATCTGAATTATTTTCGAAAGGTGTTTCTTCAGATATTATTGAACAGGTTTTAAGTGAATCAAATCGAAATGATGAGGATGAGATTCAAAAAATAATTGCTAAAAAAGCTAAAAGATATACAGATGAACAAAAATTAATTGCTTATTTGGCTCGACAAGGTTTTTCTTTTGATGAAATTAAAAAGGCGCTTTCGAAAGAATAATTTTAATCTCGAAAAGGATTTATATAATTTGGCACAAAATTTTCAGTTTTTTCTGCTCGTTTTCGTGGGGATTCTTCTTTTTCGTGGCGAATTGTGATAGTATCGTCATTTATTGCAACAATTTGAGATCGGTGAATTGTTAAAGTTGGATCGTTTAACGATTTTAAAAATGGTCGTTTTACGATTAATTGCTGAACTGAAAAATCAGCTAAACTTAAAGTGTAATCAATTATTTTACCAATTTTTGAACCTTTTTCATCTTCAACTTTAAGATTTAAGATATCAAAATTAAGATCGATTATTTCTTTAATTTTAATTACATCTGTTGGGAGAATAAAATCTTCACCAGAGTCGATAATAAATCCAATTCTTGAAAGCTCACGAATATCGGCGATTCGGATTAACATTTCTTCGTTTGAAAAAGAATTAGCTTTTAATTGGTAAGCTAAAATTTGTAAATTTTCAGGATTAATAATCGCATTGCCTGTTAGGGCAAGTTGTGAGCCAGTTTGTAGCCCCATAATTGGTGTATTTAGTAATTTTGAAGCTAAAATTAACATAATTATTTATAATTTTAACAAATTATTGTTTTAAAATCCAGTTTTCCGCATTAATTCTGGTAGAATCGTTTCATTTTGCAGAACCTTCGCTAAGCCGTCTAATTTCATATTTTTAAAATTATTTACTGAAAGAATTTCTTCAATTTCAACTGAAGTTGGCTTAATTTGAATTAAATTTTTAATTTCTTTTGAAATCTCGCCATTGATTAAATTTAAAACTTCAAAAATTGCAGTATTTCCAGAAAAAGCTAATTCGTAATTTTCTTTTTTTCGAATAATTGGCAACTCTAAAATAGAGTTTGAAGAAGTTGAAAGTTTATTTTTTGGGTGAACTTTATCGCGAAAATCTTTTTCTAATTGATGTATTTTTGCTCCCGTAGTTTTAAATTCCTGTAAAATCAGCGAAGATTCTTCTTTTGAGATTTTGGTTTTTGAAATTGCTTTTTTCGAAACGGTACGAATTAAGGTTTGCGAGATCATTCCTAGAACATTTGCACTAATTAGGAACGGTTCAATTCCGAGATAATTTAAAAATGGGATAATTTCACTTATTTTTTGAACTGGAAGGCTTGCGATAATAAATTTTCCTCGCATTGAAGCGTCAAAAATAAGCTCGGCAGTTTTCGAATCTTTTAGACTATCGATGTATAAAATATCAGGATTTTGACTTAGGGCTGATTTAGTCATTTCAAAATAATCTAAACCGATTCTTGGATTGATTTCAGTCTGGTTAATTCCTGGAATGGTTTTTTCAATATTTTTTTCAATTGTAACAATATTTTTTTCGCTCGAATTTAATTCATTTAGAATTGAGAAATTAGTTGTATTATTTCCTTCACCAATTGTAAAAATAATTCCACGCGGTTGGCGTAAAATTTGTTGAATTTGCTGTAAGTTTTCGCCCCAAAGCCCAATTTCGTTGAGTTTTCTAACACTTTTTCGGGCTCGAATTAACCTTAGAGTAACTTTCTCACCCAAAAAAACTGGAGTTGTAGAAATTCGAATCCGAGCTTCTCCGTGTCGAACTGTAGCGGATTGTGGAAAGGTTTTTTCACTAAAATTTAAACCGCCAAGATGTTTGAAATATTTAGCTAATTTTGGCAAAAAATCTTTCGAAAATTCATTAACGGTTTTTAAAACACCGTTAATTCGAAAACGAACCAAAGTTGAATCTTCTCTTGGTTCAATATGAACATCAGTCGCATGCAGATTTAGGGCATTTTCAATAATACTTTCGGTTGCAAATTTAACTGAATTTTCGAACTTTATCTCTTTAATTTTCGAAATTTTCCCACCTTCTTTCATTGTTTAAATTTTAACATAATCGATTTAAAAACGCAAGTGTGGTAAAATAAATTCATATGAAGAAAATAGTCGTGGCAGTTTCTGGCGGTGTGGATTCGGTGGTTTTGCTGGATTTTTTAGTGCGATTTTTTCGAAATAAAAATGGGCAAAAATGGCTTGAAGAAAACTTAATTGTTGCGCATTTTGAGCATGGAATTCGCGGAAAAGAAAGCCAAGAAGACTGTGAATTTGTTCGAAGATTAGCAGAAAAAGATAGATTAAAATTCGAATTTGAGCATGGTAATTTAGGAGAAAATTCAAGCGAAGAGAAAGCTCGAAATGCTCGGTATTCTTTTTTGCGAAAAATTGCTAAACGTGAAAATGCTATAATTTTTACGGCCCATCATAAGAATGATTTGGCGGAGACTTTTGCGTTAAATTTGGCGCGCGGTGGCGGTTGGCGGGCGGTGGCGTGTTTTGATTCGCCAGATATTGAACGGCCTTTTTTGCGATTTTCGAAAATAGAACTTCTAAAAATGGCAAAGCAACAAGGTTTAATTTGGCGAGAGGATTCAACTAATTTTAGCCAGAAATATACACGCAATCGAATTCGAAAAACTTTGAATTTTAGCGAAAAAGATCTGGAGTCTATTTTTAAAATTTGGCAAAGGCAAATTGAACTTCGCCGTGAAATTGAAAAAATAACTCAAGAGATTTTGTTCGAAATTGGCGATGGACAAAAATTTGAACGAGAGTTTTTTCGTACGAATTCAGATGAAGTTTGTTATGAAATCCTGCGTGAAATTATAATCCGTCAATCTGGAAAAATCCCGCTATCGAAACAGATTTGGAATTTATTGCATGCGATTCGAACTTTTAAAAACGGCTCAAAAACGCAAATTTTAGGTGGGCAAGAAATTATATTTTTTAGAAATCAATGGAGTTTTATATCTACTATAATTAGTAGATAAATACTTTATCTAGCTTAAAAAGTGATCTAAAAATTTTTATATTGATGAAATTCTAACTAAAATGAGAGGTGAATAATTTATGAGGTTCATTAGAGCCTCTTTTTCTTTTTTGGTTGAAAACGCTTAAAAAATTTGTTAAAATGGTAAGAGTTGAATGACCGGAAAGGAAGATAATGAAAGATAAGAAAAACAATAATTTTAAGAAGCTATCTCTGAACGTTATTTTTTGGGTGGTAATTATAGCTATTTTTAGTGGAATTTGGCTAAGCCAGAATATTTTTTCGAATAAATTAAAAGAAGTGGCTATTTCAGATGTGATCTCGCGCGCTAATAAAGGTGAGATTTCGAAACTAGAAATTCAGGGAAATGATGTAAGAATTACTAAAAAAGGCGAGAAGAGAGCCAGCGAAAAATCCGTTAAAGAAAGTGGAACAATTTATGAGCAAGGGCTTGAAAAAGGCAAGACTACTGTTGATGTAATGCCAGTTGATAATTCTTCGGAGATAATTTGGAATTTAACAGTTATGATTGTACCAATTATTGCAATTGTAGCTTTCTTTATGCTAATTATGCGTTCGGCAACTGGTCAAAATTCGCAAGCGATGAATTTCGGCAAATCTCGAGCAAAACTTTACGGTGAAGATAAAAAGAAGATTAAATTTGAAGATATTGCAGGAAATGAAAACGCTAAACAAGATTTATATGAAGTTGTCGATTTCTTGAAAGATCCTAAAAAATATCAAAAAATGGGTGCAAAAATCCCAAGTGGTGTTTTAATGGTTGGAAACCCAGGAACTGGTAAAACGATGTTGGCTCGTGCTGTTGCGGGTGAGGCGAAAGTTCCATTTTTCTCAATTTCGGGTTCAGAATTTATGGAAATGTTTGTTGGCGTTGGTGCTTCACGTGTGCGAGATTTATTTTCGAAAGCAAAAAAGAATGCTCCAGCGATCATCTTTATTGATGAAATTGATGCGGTTGGTCGAAAACGTGGCTCTGGAATGGGTGGAGGCCATGATGAACGTGAACAAACTTTGAACCAAATTTTGGTTGAAATGGATGGTTTCGAAAAGGATACCGGTGTTATTGTTTTGGCTGCAACCAACCGTGCTGATGTACTCGACCCAGCCCTTCTTCGACCTGGCCGATTTGACCGCCGTGTAGAAATTTCTCTTCCTGAGCGAAAAGATCGTTTAGCAATTTTAGAGGTTCATTTTAAAAATAAAAAAGTTGATGGATCTGTTGATTTGAACGCATTAGCAAAGAAAACTGCTGGTTCTGCAGGCGCCGATCTTGCGAACATTGCAAATGAAGCGGCTATTTTGGCGGCTCGAAATAACCGTGAAGTAATTACTAATGAAGATTTAACTGAAGCTTTCGAAAAAGTGGCGATTGGCCCAGAACGAAAATCAAAAGTTATGAGCTATCTGGAGCGCGAAACTACAGCTTGGCATGAAGCTGGCCATGCTGTTGTTGGCCATGTTTTACCAGATTCAGATCCAGTTCATAAGGTTACAATTATTCCGCGTGGTGGAACTGGTGGTGTAACATGGTTTTTGCCGCCAGAAGATCGAAGCTATACAAATATTTTCGAATATAAAGATATCTTGGCGCGCGCAATGGGTGGTCGTCAAGCAGAGATGTTAATTTATGGTGAAGCTGGAATTTCAACCGGAGCATCAAGCGACCTTCGAAATGCAACTGATATTGCTCGAAATATGGTGATTGAATTTGGTATGGGTGAAGATTTACTTGATCAAGTTTTCCATGAAGAAAATTCGGGAATGTTCTTCGACAAAATGACTCGCGAGCGACCATATTCTGAAAAAACCGCTGAAAAAATTGATGCAGAAATCGCTAAATTAATTAAAGAGGCTGTTGAGCGTGCTGCCGCAATTCTTAAAGCGAATAAAAAACCGCTCAAAGAATTAACAGATGCACTTCTTGAAAAAGAAACTCTTGATGAAAAAGAAATTGCTGAAATCTTAAAAAATGCTAAATTGCCTAAGGAAGCAAAACTTCACGATTAGTTATGAAATCAAAAGTTAGATCAATTGTTTCGAAAGCTAACTCAAGATTAACAGTTAAATTTGCAGCAATCGTTCTTGCGAGCTCGACGCTTTTGTCGAGCTTGTTAGGCTTTTTGCGAGATAGGCTTTTAAATTCGTATTATTTAGATTCTTACCCAGACGGAATTGATGCTTACACGGTGGCTTTTACGATTCCTGATTTTATGTTTTTTATTTTGGTTTCGGGCGCTTTAAGTGTAACGTTTATTCCAGTTTTTAACCAGCGAATGGCAAATCGAAATAAAAAATCTGCTTGGGAATTAAGTTCGAGTGTTTTGAATCTGTTGACACTTTTAACTTTAGTGACATCTGTTTTAATTATTATTTTTGCAGAACCTTTAGTTAAATATATTGTTGGCCCAGGGTTGAGTGAGTCTTCACGTTCTTTAGCTATATCAATGATGCGTGTGATCGCAATTAACCCATTTCTTTTTGCGATTGCAACAGTTTTGACAAGTGTTCAGCAAGCAATTGGAAGATTTACTTTTTCAGCCCTTGCGCCTGCAATTTACAACATTGGAATTATTATCGGAACAGTGTTTTTTACGAATGGAATTAATATTTTTGGTATTCAAATTTTTGAAGGCGGAATTATGGGTGTGGCGATCGGTGTTGCTTTTGGATCGGTTTTGCAACTTTTGATTGCAGCGGCCGGTTTGATTGGTGTTGATTTTAAATATCAATTTCGAATTTTCTGGAAAAATAAAGGATTTCAGCAGGTGATGAAGCTCCTACCAACACGCTCAATGGATCAAGGTTTAGACTACGTAAATTCAATTGTTGAAACAAATATGGCAAGCCGAATGGGCTCAGGAACGGTTCGTGCTTATTCGCAAAGTTTAACTCTTCAAATGATGCCAGTAAACTTAATTGGCGTGGCGATTTCTACCGCTTTTTTCCCGAATTTAACTGAAAGATTAGCAATCGGCCGAAAAGATCTTTTTCGAAAAGATTTGCAATCGGCTCTTCGAATGATTATTTTCTTAGCTTTGCCAGTTTCAGTTTTGTTCTTCTTTTTGCGTGGCTATATCGTTAGCTTTATTAAAAACGGCGGTGATGATTTGATTGCTGGACTTTTGGGTGTTCTTGTTCTTTCAATTTTTGCACGTTCAATTTATCATATTGCAGCAAGGAGTTTTTATGCAATGGAAGATACAAAAACACCATTTTATATCTCGTTGGTTGCAATTGGTTTGAATATTGTTTTGGCGATAATTTTCAGCTTAATTTTTAAATTTGGTGCTTATGGATTAGCTTGGGCGCAGGCGATTGGCGCAGTTCTTGAAATTGTGATTTTACTATTTTTGATGCGAAAAAGAATCAATGGACTTTTTGACACACAATTTCTTTCAGGGATTTTTCGAATGGTGATTGCTAGTGCTGTAGCTGGTTTAATTTGCTATTTATTGGTGGCGAGAATGCCTTTGCTTGGCTCTGATTTACGATTCTTCTCAACCTTTCCAAAATTTATATTCATCGGATTAGTGAGTTCAACAACTTATGTCTTGGTTTCGAAATTATTAAAACTTGAAGAAGCTGAGCCGATTATTTCGCAAATTAAAAAGATGATTTTTGTGCAAGTTAAGATTAAATAATTTGCCTAAACTTTAAAAATCTGTTAAAATATAGAAAGTTTATGAATTTAGAAAAGATTAGAAATTTTTGTATTATCGCTCATATTGATCACGGCAAGTCGACCTTAGCTGACCGAATGATGGAAATTACTGGTACAGTTCAAAAACGTGATATGAAGTCGCAGCTTTTAGACTCGATGGATTTGGAGCGCGAAAAAGGAATTACAATTAAACTTGCACCCGTAACAATGAATTGGCAAGGAATAGAATTAAATCTAATTGATACGCCAGGTCATGTGGATTTTTCTTATGAAGTTTCACGTTCTCTTCAAGCTTGTGAAGGTGCAATTTTAGTGGTTGATGCTTCGCAAGGGATTCAAGCGCAAACTTTGGCTAATGTTTATCTTGCAATGGCGGCAGATTTGAAAATTATTCCAGTTTTGAATAAAATTGATTTACCCGCAGCAGATATTCCGCGAGTTTCGAAAGAAGTTATTAACCTTTTAGGTTGTGATGAAAGTGAAATTTTGCATATTTCAGCCAAAACAGGAATGGGCGTTGAAGAAGTTTTAAATGCGGTGATTGAAAAAATTCCTTCACCAGAGGAGATTTAATGAAACCACTAAAAGCTTTGATTTTTGATAGTTATTATGATGATTACCGCGGCGTGATTTTGTACGTGCGTATTTTTTCTGGCGAGCTAAAAAAAGGTGAAGAAATTAAAATGATGGCGACAGACTCGAAAGGTTTGGCGCTAGAAATTGGTAAGCTTCAGCCGAAAATGACGCCGTATGATAAAATGGGCGCTGGCGAGATTGGCTATATTGTCACCAACTTAAAAACTACCCGTGAGGCAAAAGTTGGTGATACTGTAACTCTTTCGAAAAATCCTGCTAGCGAGCCTCTACCTGGTTATCAAAACGTTCAGCCGTTCGTTTATGCTGGGTTTTTCCCAGTTTCAAATGAAGATTATCAAGATTTGAAAGATGCGGTTGAAAAATTAAGCTTAAGTGATTCTGCGCTTCAATTTGAACCAGAGAATTCACCAGTTTTAGGTTTTGGTGTGCGAATTGGCTTTCTTGGCCTTCTTCATATGGATATTGTTCGCGAGCGTTTGGAACGTGAATATGATTTGGATTTAGTGGTGACCAACCCTTCAACCGACTACCATGTTATTTTGACAACGGGTGAAGAATTGGATATTAAGAGCGCGGCTGACTTACCAGATAACACAAGGATTTCTGAAATTCGTGAGCCGTGGATTAAAGGTGAAATTGTGGTGCCGAAAGATTATATTGGTGCTGTAATTCAGCTAATCGTTTCGAAGCGCGGTTTGCAAAAGAATTTAAGCTATATTGATGAGCGTGTTTTGGTTTCTTTCGAAGCACCACTTGCTAATCTTTTGACCGATTTTTATGACCAGCTAAAAAGTGTTACATCTGGCTATGGATCATTTAATTATGAACTTTGGGATTATTTGGTAGAAGATTTAGTGCGTGTGGATTTTTATGTTGCAGGCGAAATGGTTGATGCGCTTTCGGTGATGTGTCATCGTTCAGAAAGTGTGCGAATGGGTCGTGAAATTACTGCAAAATTGAAAGAAGTGATTCCGCGACAGAATTTCCAAGTGGCGATTCAAGCGGCAATCGGCGGAAAATTCATCGCGCGCGAGAATATTTCAGCTTATCGAAAAGATGTGACAGGCTACCTTTACGGTGGCGATGTTTCTCGAAAGAAAAAACTGCTTGCTAAACAAAAACGTGGTAAAAAGCGAATGAAAAAATTTGGAAATGTTGAAATTCCGAGCGAAGCTTTTACTGTAATGCTAAAACGAGATTAAAAGAGGTTTTCGAAAGCCTCTTTTTTATTTTTGTACTTGACAAAATACATCGGGGGGGGGGGTAAAATGATTATGTAATAATTAAAATTTTATAAAGGGAGGTTCTAATGAAAGAAGAAAAATCAACTGTAGAATCTAATGATAATAAACAGCTAAATAAAGTATCTTCGAAAACTAAATCTGAGAAGCCGTTCTATAAAAAAGCTTGGTTTTGGATTGTTATAGTTGTAATTATTGCTATTGGCAGCCAATACAAGCAGCCTGAAAAAGTTGGTGAAAATAAAAATTCTGGATCAAACGGGTCATCTCAAACTCAAAAAGGTGATTCTAAAAAAGAAGAAAAAACTGAATTCAATGTTGGTGATATAATTGCGTTTGACGGAAAAGAATTAACTGTTGAAAAGGTTGAGCGAAACTGGAATTCTGGAAATGCTTATCTAAAACCAAAAGATGGCAAAGAATATGTAAAAGTTTCAGTAAAGATTGAAAATAAATCTGAAACTGAGATGAACTATAATGTTTTCGAATTTAAGGCTGAAGATTCTAACGGTGCTGCTGAAAATGCTGATATGCAAACTTATAGCCTACCAGATAGTCTTGGCTCTGGTAATTTAGTAAAAGGTGGTAAAAAGAGTGGTTCCATGATTTTCGAAGTTCCTGCTGGTTCTTCATTAAAACTCCATTATCAACCATCATTCTGGTCGAATAAAAAAGTTATTGTTAATTTATAATATTTTTTTTAAAAAAAACGGGCTTACTGTGAGCTCGTTTTAATTTGCTAAATTACTTAAAAAATGCTAAAATATAAACAGTTATGTTAGCTTATGAAAATAGATTTCACGGTCATGGTAGTTTACGTTATGTCTATTCAAACGGAACTTCAGTTCGTACACAAAAAATTACCGTGAAATTTGCACAAAATCCGCGTCGTAAAGATTCTCGTTTTGCGGTTGTAGTTTCGAAAAAGGTTTTAAAGAGCGCGGTTGGCCGAAATCGAATTCGCCGGCGAGTTTATGAAATTATTCGCCATGAACTACCGAAAATTGATGGTACTTTTGATGTTGTAGTGATGATTTTTCATAAAAGCATAAAAGATATTCCGCATGAAGAACTTAAAGAAACCATAATTGACATCTTTAAAGAGGCTGATTTTTATTGTAATAAGTAGTAGAAAGTAGTATAATAATAGATATGAACTTGTTTGAATTATTTATTACTCAGCCAATTTTAAACCTATTATTGGTGATTTATAACTTTATTGGTGATTTTGGTTTCACAATTATTATCTTCACTTTAATTGTGCGATTTTTGATGTGGCCACTCACAAAGAGTCAGCTTCATCAATCAAAAGTTATGCGAGAGCTTCAGCCAGAATTGCAAAAAATTCGCAAAAATTCGAAAGGTAATAAACAAGCTGAAACTTTACAGATGATGGAACTTTATCGCCGTCATAATTTCAAGCCATTTCGTTCAATGCTGGCGTTATTTATTCAGCTGCCAATTCTGTTAACTTTCTTTAGTGTGATGCGAATTGTAGTGAATACGCCTGATCAAATTTCGAAATGGGTATATCAGCCAGTTGCGCAAATGAGTCGCGTGAGTGATGTTATTTCAAGCAAAAAACTTGAACCAAAATTCCTTGGAATTATCGACTTAACAGATACAGCTGTGCCTTTAAATGACCTTTCAAGTGGTTTTATGATGTTGATTTTAGTTGGACTAACTCTTTCGCAGTGGTATATGGTTCGGCAGACTCAGCCAAAAAATGGTAACCGGCGGGTTCGTGATATTTTTAAGGAAGCAGCAGAAGGAAAAGAGCCAAATCAGGCAGAACTTAACGCTGCGGTAAATTCTAATATGAATTTAATTCTCCCAGTAATTTTGTTCTTTATTATGATGGGGCTTTATGGTGCTTTGATTTTTTATTACCTAATTTCGAATATTATTCAAATTATTCAGCAAAAATATATTTTCTCAATTGATTCAAAAGAGATGGAAGAAATTGCTCAGGAATCTCCAAAAAATAAGCTTAAAAATGCTAAAGAAGCAATCATTGTAAAAAATACACCATCTAAGCCGATAAAGAAAAATTCGAAAGAAAAAGGCGGAACGAATATTCGAAGAATTAAAGCGAAAGATGGAAAACGGAGGTAATATGAATCGAGAAGAATCAATTGTTTTTGCACAAAAGTTTTTGGAAGATATTTTGAGCTTTTTTGGAGTCAATTTGGCGGTTCATTCGACTGCTGATGATGAGATTATTCAACTTTCAGTTCCTTCAAGCGAGCTAAACTCTTTATTTATTGGTCGTGATTCTGGAAATTTGCGTTCATTACAATTTTTAATTTCACGAGCGCTTGAGGCTAAAAATGCTGAAATTCACCGTGTAAATATTGATGTTGCAGATTATAAAAAACAACGAGCTCAAAAAATTACTGAAAAAGCTGAAAAATGGATTGAACAAGTTCGAAAAACTGGCGAACCTTATCGATTAAATTTGAACCCAACCGACCGCTTCACTGTTCATAAATTAGCTCAAGATTATTCGGATATCGAAACACATTCTGAAGGTGAAGGTCGCGAACGACAATTAATTATTTCGAAAAAATAAGTCTTTTGAAAGGCTTATTTTATTTTGAATTAAAAATTAAACTTTTGTTTTTAGTTTAAAAATGGTTTCCAAATTAGTTATAAATTTCTTCAATAAATAATATATTTAATTTTTATTGAAGACGACTTTTTTGTAAAGGATAAAGTTCCAGATTAAGCTGAAGATGGTAGCGATAAGTTTTGAAGTTAAAAGCGATATTTTTGGATTTTTCAAAATGCTTTCGAAAAATGGTAAAGTTAGAAAAATTATCACACCTTGAATAACCCAAAGTCCAAAAAGTGTTACAATAATAAAAAGTGTCATTTCTCGAACAAGTTCTTTTTTATTTTTTGAAACGGATTTGAAAGTGATTTTTTTATTTAAACTAAAGCTATTTATAAAAGTAATCCCAGTTGAGAAAACGTTTGCAATTAAAGAGCTAATTCCAAGAGAAGTTAGCCCAAAAAGAATTACAAAATCTAGAATTGTATTCAATCCACCAATTGCTGCAAACCAAAATTCTTGGCTATTTTTTAGCTTTTTTAGTAGATTTTTCATGGTTGAATTCCTTGATTTCTTGCGTTAGATAAACAGGGCGATTTTTGCTTTCGATGAAAATTCGACCAATATATTCGCCTAAAATTCCAATTGAGAGGAGCTGAATTCCACCAAGAAAAAGAATTACTGACATAATTGAAGTATAACCGTCACCAGTTGGAACACCGAAAAGTGGGCGGATTAGTAAAAAAGCGATCCACAAAAATGCAGCAATTGAGATGAAAAATCCTGTAATTGTAGCAATGCGAAGTGGTGCGACAGTAAAGCTGGTGATTCCTTCAACTGCTAGATTGAAAAGTTTTACATAATTCCATTTTGTTTCGCCAGCTACACGTGCATCACGTTTATAAGTAATTTCTTTCTTTCGAAAACCAACCCAAGAGAACATTCCTTTGGTGTAACGGTTGGTTTCGCGGAGAGTTTTTAGGGCTTCGACTGCACGGCGGTCGAGAAGTCGAAAATCGCCAGTGTCGCGTTGAATTTCAATTTTTGAAATTTTATCAAGTATACTGTAGAACCATTTCGAAGTTTGCTTTTTAAGCCAAGTTTCACCCTCACGAGATTCACGTTTAGCATAAACGTCATCAAAACCTTCTTCCCAAAGGTTGATCATTGCAGGAATTAACTCTGGTGGATCTTGTAGATCTGCATCAATAATTACTAATGCATCTCCTTTTGCATAATCAAAACCTGCCAGCATTGCATTTTCTTTTCCAAAATTTCGGCTTAAATTAATGTAAGAAATTCGCGAATCTTTTTGGCTTTCACTTCTAATAATTTCCATTGTTCTATCTTTCGAACCGTCATTAATAAAAAGAAATTCAAAATCATATTTTGAAGTATTTTTTGCTAAAAGGTTGAGCCTTTCGAAAAGCTTTGGCAGAGCTTTTTCTTCATTATAGGCTGGAATCATGATCGTGATGAGTTTCTTCATAGTAATTATATTATAGCACAAAATCACCAAAAAATATAACCAAAATGTTGAAATTTTATTTAGCTTATGCTAAAATTGGTTTAGGAGAAATAAAATGAAAATAAACACACAAAATACTAAAAAAACTAAAACTATTATTTTTGCTGCATTTGTAATTTTGCTGGTTGCTGGTGCTGGTGGAATTTTCTGGTGGGCAAATTCAAATTCTCAAAAAAATAATGAGAAAAAAGAAGAAAATACTTCAAAAGTTGAAGAAAAAAAAGAAGATTCGAAAAAACCTGAAGAAACTAAAAAGCAAGAAGCTGCGAAAGAAATCATTAATTCGAAAACTAAAAATAACAATACTGATCGTGCTAAAGGAACTGTTGAATCCTCAGGCTATACAAATTTTCCAACTTATACAACCGTACAAGTTGAAGATGGCGCGGTTCGTGTGGCTGGGCAGATTTCAGGGCTTCTTTATGACGATGGAAATGGCAAATGCTCATATACTCTAACACATTCTGATGGAACTAAAATTGAACTTTCAACCGAAATTTTAGAGAGCCCAAACAATAAATACTGTAAGGCAGTTTCAAAAAAAATTAGTGATAGTGAATTTAAAACTGGAAAATGGACGGCAATAACAACTTATAAAAATTCAAAACAAAAGCAAGAAGGAAGGTCGGATGCTCAAAGTTTTACAATCGAGAAGTAAAAAATTTAAAAAGTCAATTTTAATTGGTGTTCCAGTTGTGGCGGTTATTGTTTTTAGTGCTTTAGCTGTACTTAGAAATCTTTCTAACGCTGTTAAAGCAACTGATTTCAATCCTGGCCGAATTATTGACGACAGTATTTTTTATAATAAAGATGCAATGAATGTGCAGCAAATCCAAAGCTTTTTAAACAAGCAAATTGGTAGTTGTGATACCTGGGGTACTGGTCCTTCTGGAAAAAATGATGGCAGAACCGCTGCTCAATTTGCTGCTGCACAAAATTCAAATTATTGGCACAAACCTCCATATGTATGTATAAATAATTATCACGAAAACCCAAATACTGGTGAAACTTCTTTCGAAAAAGGTGGCGGATCTTTCGAAGGCGGAATTTCTGCGGCACAGATTATTTATGATGCAGCTCAGAAATATGGAATCAATCCGCAAGTTTTGTTGGTTTTACTAAAGAAAGAATCTCTCAATTTATTAGATGATAATTGGCCAGTAAAAACTCAATATAAATATGCGATGGGCTATGCTTGCCCAGATTCTGGTCCTGGATTTTCTGCTGCTTGTGCGGATTCGAAAGCTGGTTTTTATAAACAAATGACTTTAGCCGCTTGGCAGCTAAAATATTATAAAGACCATCATAAAGATGGTGGTTATTCGCTGAAGCTTGGATGGAATAATATTCAATATTCACCAAATCCAGCTTGTGGTACAAAACGTGTTAATATTGAGAATATTGCAACTTTAAGTTTGTATATTTATACGCCGTATGTTCCAAATGATTCAGCACTAGCAAATTATCCGGGGACTTCACATTGTGGAGCTTATGGAAATCGTAATTTCTTTATGTTCTTTAATCAGTTATTTGGTTTGACTATTGATGATAAGGTTGAAATTGTTAAATCTAATGTGGCTTTGCCTAAAGATTCTTATGCAGTTTCGGCTAACTCTTCGTTAAATTTAGATATTGAAAATGGCGCAATCAACTCAAATGGTGCTCGTGTTCAAATCTATACTGCAAATAGTTCTAAAGCGCAACAATTTTCATTCGAACAGACTGACGATGGATATTACGTTATTAGAAACTTAGGATCGGGAAAAGTTTTTGATGTGGCCGGAGGAAGAACTATTAACGGAGTTTCAGTTCAACTTTATGATTACAATGGAACTTGTGCACAAAAGTGGGCTCTAAGCAGAAAACCTAATGGAAAGATCGAGATTCTTTCTAAGTGTAATGGAAATAAAGCATTAGATATAGTTGGCGGAAATATAAATTCTTCTGGGATTAAACTTCAACTTTATAGTAGGAATGATACACCATCTCAAGAGTTTAATATTAAATCTTTATCTCAAGGCTTAAACGGAATATTTAAGATTTCGAATTTTGTATCTAATAAGGTTGTGGGTATTAAAAGTGAAGAAGCTTCTGCTCATATTACAGATTTTATCTCAAATAGTCCAATTCAACAATTTGAGATAAAAAGATATGATGGGGTGTTTTATAAAATTAAAAGTATATCTAGTGGAAGTTTTTTGGAAATAACTGAGAATGTAAATTCTAAGCAGCTACGCTTCAATAATGATAGACAAAATTCTTGTGAACAGATTTGGTCAATTCATGCCGATGAAAGAGGTGCTTATAAGATTCAAAATGCTTGTTCTGGAGGTTTTGTTATAGATGTTGTTAATGGTGCTATCAACACTAATGGTTCATATCTTCAAGGTTATAGTTCCAATAATACTGATGCACAAAGATGGAAGATTGAGGATGTTAACGTTATCAAGGCTTTAGACGAACAGACATCTAATAGCGATAAAATAGAAGGTAAGTATGTAGTTTCAACCATGACTACACTAGCAATGGATATAGCTAGTGGTAGAATGACCAATGGTGCAAGTCTACAAATATACAATCAAAATAAAACACTTGCTCAAAATTTTACTATCGAAAAAACTTCAGATGATCTTTATATCATCCGTAGCGATAATGGTAAAGTAATCGATATATCTGGTGGTAGAATATCAAATGGTACCAAGCTTCAACTTTATGATTATAATGGTACTTGTGCTCAAAAATGGAAAATTTTAAAGAGTAATAATGGATTATATGAAATTTTATCTGCTTGTGATTCTAACAAGACTATAGATGTATCTGGGGGGATGATAGGTGTGTCAGGTACTAAGTTGCAGCTATATTCAAGAAATCAGACTCTTTCTCAACAGTGGAAATTGAAACAATAGTTTTTTAAAAGATCACCTCTCTCGAGAGTGATCTTTTTTTTAATAGATTAATATGGTATAATTGTAAGCATAATGACTAAAATGGGATTTTTTGATAAGAGAAACCGAGTCTTACTTGCGGAGCTCGTTAAAACAGATTTTAAATTAAGGTACCAGGGGTCAGTTTTAGGGATTCTATGGTCGGTATTAAAGCCACTCATGATTTTTGTGGTGATGTACTTTGTTTTTGTTAAATTTTTACGAATTACTGACCCCTCAATCCCTAACTATGCAATTACGTTGCTTTTAGGACTTTCACTTTGGGCGTTCTTTACTGAGGCTGTAACACTAGGAATGACATCTATTGTTGCCCGCGGTGATTTGATGCGGAAGATTAATTTTCCAAAATATATTGTGATTCTTTCCTCGATGGTGAGTGCTTTAATCTCGCTTTCGATAAATCTTTTAGTAGTGCTAGCATTTGCAATATTTGCAGGGGTTAAGTATCACCTAACAGTTTTGTGGTTACCTTTTAATATCATTCTGTTATTTGCAGTTGCTTTTGGTCTTGCGTTAATCTTGTCATCTCTATATGTTAAATTCCGTGATATTTCGCATATTTGGGAAGTTTTTATGCAGATTCTGGTATATTCAATGCCGATTATGTATCCAATTTCAATGGTATCAAAAGTCTCAATTTTTGGCGTATCAGTTGCGAAATTAATAATGCTTAATCCGATAGCATTAGCAATTCAGGATATTCGCCATAATTTAATCGCACCAGAAACGCCAACTTTCTGGACATTATTCCAAAATCATTTGATTGCAATAATTCCAATCTCAATAGCAATATTTTTAGTTTTTTTCGGGCTTTGGTATTTTAACAAAAATTCAAAGAAATTTGCGGAGATTATGTAATGGGAAAATATGCTTTAGAAGTGAAACATGTTTCAAAAAGTTTTCGTTTGCCGACAGAACAGGCGAGCGGTATTAAACAGGCTTTTGTAAACTGGACAAAAGGAATTAAAGGTTATAAAGAGCAACAGGTATTAAAAGATATTTCATTTAAAGTTGAAAAGGGCGATTTTTTTGGTATTGTTGGAAGAAATGGCTCAGGAAAATCAACTCTCTTAAAAATTATTTCACAAATTTATACGCCAGAGAGTGGTACGGTAAAAGTTGACGGAACTTTGGTTCCATTTATTGAACTTGGTGTTGGATTTAATCCAGAACTTACTGGCCGTGAAAATATTTATCTCAATGGTGCGCTTTTAGGTTTTTCGAAAGACGAGGTTTCGGCAATGTATAATGAAATTGTGGAATTTGCTGAGCTTGAAGAATTCATGGATCAGAAATTAAAGAATTATTCTAGCGGAAT
>CALHWG010000068.1 GCA_938036745.1 uncultured bacterium | reverse complement strand
TTGATAATCTATAAAATAGACTGACGATAAATTTGCACAATTAAATTGTTAAAGTGTTCGCTAAACTCCGTTTTTTACTCCATTTGTTTAACGCTATACTATTTTACCTAATTTTTTTTATAATGTCAACAGTTTTTTGGGACTTTTTTAAAGTTTTTTCAAAAAAGAAAACCCCACATTTTTGTGAGGTTTAAGGATTTTTTTTGAAAGCTAAAAAGTCAACAGACTAGAGATTTAACTCTGGGTAAATATCTTTCGTAATTTCTGAGATTTCATGCTTTAACTGTGGGAAAGGCACACCTTCGCGCGCAGTAACTCCTTCAAAAATCCAAAAAACACGCTCGGAATATCCCATTCCACAAGCTGGTGGCATTCCGTATTCCAGCATCTCAACATAATCAATATCAAGCATCATCGCTTCATCATCACCGTTATCTCGCATTTTTTGTTGCTCAACAAAACGATTAAGCTGATCAATCGGATCGTTCAATTCGCTAAATAAATTACACAACTCTGAACCCGCAATAACAACTTGTGCTCGCTGCGTCATTTCTGGTGAATCTGGGTGAGTTTTTGCGAGTGGTGAAATAAATGTCGGTGTATTAACCAACCAAATTGGCCCAACAACATCTTTTCGAATATTTTTCCATAGTTTATCAATTCCGCGGGCTTTATTTTCAGTCTGCTCAACCTCTAAATTGTTAGCTTTCAAAGCCGCTTTAACTTCTTCAAGCGAACAAGTGTAGGGGTTTAAGCCATATCGCTTTTCGATAGTTTCAGCATAATCCCATTCTTCCCACTTTTTCGAAAGGTCAACGTCAAATTTACCAAGCTTAAATTGTAAAGTTCCAAAAGTTTGTTCCAAAACATATTTAAACATCTCTTCTTGAAATTTCAAACCATCTCGCCAATCCCAGTAAGCTGCATACCATTCCATTGCAATATGCTCAGGCAAATGTTCATCTGAATAATTCTCATTTCGAAAGCGTGGGCCAAGATCATACACTTTTTCAAAACCAGCACCAAGCAAACGCTTTAACGGCAACTCATGGCTAATTCGAAGATAAAATTGAGCATTATCAAGCGCATCCATATGTGTTACAAATGGATTAGCGTCAGCCCCACCAGTTGTATGTTCGAGAACGGGAATATTGATTTCAAAGAAGCCTCTTGCGTTCAAAAAATCGCGTGTTGCTTGCCAGA